>NZ_QSRC01000001.1:339987-391377 GCF_003436895.1 Collinsella sp. TF09-1AT
ATGGGGGTAGCTAAAATAGCCCCGTCCCAAATTAGCTACCCTGTGTGGATTGGAGGAAGCGATGGCACAGGGGACGTTTGTACAGGCGCTTCGCAAAGAGGCGGCGTTGAGCGGCACCTTTATGAAGGGGCGTTCGCTCATGCTCAACGGTGCCGTGCTGTCAATCGAGGACAGCGGCTCGCGCTTCTCCAAAAACGTGACGGTCGAGGGCTCGGTGCGCGGCTCGCGCGGCGACCTGTACAAGACGCACGTGGCGCTCGACATGGACGAGCACGAGGTTGTCGACTACGACTGCGATTGCCCGGCCGCCTTTCGCTATTCCGGCATGTGCAAACACGCTATCGCCACGGCGTTGGCGTATCTGGATGCCAGTGGCGCCGAGCCCGTCGAGGGCTTGCGCACGCCGGTTCGCACGACTACGGTACCGCCCGCACAATCCAAGCAGTCCGCCCGCCCCGCGCCCACCGCATCTGCGGTCAACCCTAACTTTCCCTTCCCGGCGCCCGTTCCCACGAGCCCGAGCCTTATGGCGGCGCTCTCCGATCTGTCGGAAGCGCGCATGGACGAGCTCGTGGTCATGCGTCGCAAGCTCGCCGGCGCCATTGATCCCGATGCTCCCAAAGCGGTACTGGAGCCCTCGTTGGTGCCGTACTACAATCCGCTGTTTGGCGAGCGCTTTAGCTGGGCGCTCGAGTTTCGCATCCGCTGCGGTTCGGTGTCCTATGTGGTTAAGGATATCGACGGCATGGCCGATGCCTATGTGCGCGGCGGCACATTTTCTTACGGCAAGAAGCTTACGTTTGCCCATGTGCCCGAGGCCTTCGATGACGTGTCGACAAAGTTGCTCGACCTTGTCACGATGACGGTTGCCTACCTGAGCGACATCACGAGTTCGCGCTCGGCGTCGTACGACTTTGCCCGCAGCGGTTTTGTCACCGAGCGTCAGTTGCCGCTATCCGAGTATTCCATCGTGTCCGTGCTGGACCTGCTGCGCGGTAGGACCATTTCCTTTGAGCCTGCCTGGTCGCGGGGGACGACGACGCATCGCTCCTACGAGGTGGCGGTCGAGCCGTCGCCGCAGGGAGAAGACGAAGCCCCGACTTGCCGCCCACCGCTCCTCGCCGCAAAGATTGCTCCGGCGGCGGGAGGTAGCTATGACCTGCGCCTGCCGGCCGATATGTATTGCTTCGCCTCGGACAACGTTGCCTACCTGGTCGACACACGCCGCGCGCGCCGTACCGACGCGGCGTTTGCCCAACACGCGGCGTCGTTCCTGTCGCGCTTGTTGCCCTGCCGCACGCCGGCCCATGTCGCCGCCGACCAGGTGGGCGAGTTCTGCCGCATGGCGCTGCCGATCTTGCGCGACTACACCGACCTGACCGCTCCCGCCGCCCTTGATGCCGTGGCACCCGAGGCGAGCTTCCATTTTGAGATTGGCGTCGACGATGGGCTCGTGACCTGCATAATTACGGTTACCTACGGCGACTGGTCGGCAGATCTCTTTAGCCTGGGCGCTCCGGGCAGCCCCTTCGAAGAGCGCCGCCCGGGCGTTCCGCCGCGCGACGAGGTGGCGGAGTTTCGCGTTATGGACACGGCGGCCCTGTACTTCGATTTCTACGAGGGCGGCCTGGCGTTTGAGGAGCGCGATGACGAGAGCTTGTTCTGCCTGCTGACCGAGGGCCTGTCTGCCCTGTCCGAGTTGGGCGAGGTTATGCTCAGCGACCGCCTGCGCCAGATCTCGGTGCGCCCTGCACCCAAACTTTCGGTGCGCGCCACCGTTAAGAGCAACTTGCTCGACGTCGAGTTGGGCGCGAGCGGGCTTTCGGCGGCAGACCTTGCCGTCTATCTCGATTCGTACAAGCGTCATCAAACGTTTGCGCGCCTTACGTCCGGCGACATCATTCGCCTGGACGAGGGAGCCCGAGCCGCGTATGGCCTCGCCGAGGACCTGGGTGTCGATGCTGTCGACCTGCTCGACGGTGTGTCGCTTCCCGCGTCGAGTACCCTGTTTGTCGATAGCATGCTTGCGCACACGCCGGCGCTCGAGGCCGATCGCGACGCCGCGTTCCGTCGTACCGTCGAGCGCCTGGACACGCTCGGCAAGATGGACTTTACGGTGCCCGCCTCGCTCAAGGCCACGCTGCGCGGCTATCAGGTCGACGGCTATCAGTGGCTCGGCTCGCTCGAACACCTGGGCCTCGGCGGCATCTTGGCCGACGACATGGGCCTGGGCAAAACGCTCCAGATGATCGCGCATATCCTGGCGCGCGTGGAGGCGGGGGACACCAAGCCCACGCTCGTGGTATGCCCGGCCTCACTCGTGTACAACTGGACTGCCGAGCTGGAGCGCTTTGCGCCCTCGCTCGATGTGTGCGCCATCGTGGGCGCCAAGGCGCAGCGCCGCGTGCAGATTGCCGGCGTGGCAGAGCATAACGTGGTCGTGACGTCGTATGACCTTATGCGCCGCGATATCGACGAGTACGCCGGGCAGGATTTTGCCCGCGTGGTGCTCGACGAGGCCCAGTACATTAAAAACCCGCTCACCCAGGTGGCACGCGCCGCAAAGCGCCTGCCGGCCGGCGTGCGCTTTGCCCTGACGGGCACGCCCATCGAAAATCGCCTATCCGAGCTCTGGAGCATCTTCGACTTTTTGATGCCGGGCCTGCTGGGCACGCGCGAGTCGTTTGCCAAGCGCTTTGAGAGTCCCGTCGAGCATGCCGAGGGCGACAGCGCCGCCCGCCTGCAGGCGCTCGTATCGCCGTTTGTGCTGCGTCGCGTAAAGGAAGACGTGGTGGCCGACCTGCCCGAGAAGATCGAGGATACGGTCATGGCGCAGCTCACCGGCGAGCAGCGCAAGCTCTACCTGGCCAACCAGGACCGCATCGCCCAGCAGGTGCAGCATCGCGAAGCATCCGAGTTTAAGAAAGACAAGCTCAAGGTGCTCGCCGAGCTTACCAAGCTGCGCCAGATCTGCTGCGACCCGCGTCTACACTACGAGGATTACAAGGCGGGGAGCGCCAAACTCGATACGTGCATGGAGCTCGTGTACGGCGCCCTCGACGGCGGGCATCGCATCCTGTTGTTCAGCCAGTTTACGGGCATGCTCGATATCATCGGTAAGCGCTTGGCCAAGGAGGACATCGCTTTCCTTAAGCTCACGGGCGCTTCGTCTAAGGAGAGCCGCGCCAAGATGGTCGCACAGTTCCAAGCGGGCGAGGTTCCGGTCTTTTTGATTTCGCTCAAGGCGGGCGGCGTGGGCCTTAACCTGACGGCGGCCGACGTGGTCATTCACTACGACCCGTGGTGGAACGTGGCCGCACAGGATCAGGCGACCGACCGCGCGCATCGTATTGGCCAGCAACACACCGTGACCGTGTACAAGCTCATCGCCAAGGACACGATCGAGGAACGCATTATGCAGATGCAGGAGTCCAAGCGCGATCTGGTCAACAGCGTGCTCGGCGGCGACGGCATCTCGTCGGCGCTGTTTACCCGCGAAGATGTTCTGACACTGCTCGGCGGCGACGGGCGCTAGCTGCGCGCGGGGTGGGACTGCTGGAGTGGGCAGGACGGTCGACGCATTTTGGCCCGACCGCTTGCCTGATCCGTTATGTGTTCATTTGCTATGCCGTGGATGGTTTGTCTGCATTTGGGCATAAGAACCATCAGGAATATTGGCACATCAGCAAAGGAGAACATCATGGCAAAATTCTTTAAGGACCCCGACGGTAAGCTCATCGCCGCTCTCGGCAACGACGTTGCAACCCCTGCCGGCTGCACGGAGCTGACCGCGAACACCGAGGACGCGGCGCACGAGAAGCACGTGCCCGTCGTCGAGACCGAGCGTGACGGTCACGTGATTCGCGCACGCGTTGGCTCGACGGAGCACCCCATGCTGCCCGAGCACTACATCGAGTGGATTGCCCTTGAGGCCGAAGGCCGCCTGGAGGTCCATTACCTTGAGCCCGGCATGAAGCCCGCGACGTTTTTTGCCGGCGGCTCCAAGACCGGTACCGTCTATGCCTATTGCAACCTGCATGGGCTGTGGTCCGCGACGTTCTAGGAGCGCGCCCCCGCTCGGGGTATCATAGCTAGCATATGCACATGCGAGCGCCGACTGCATCATGCGGCCGGCGCTTTTACTACGACAACGATGGTTTACGACGGAAAGGGCTGAGCCATGAAGCTCGCACTTGCACAGATCGATATGCGCCTGGGTGATATTGAGGGCATTTGCGGTCGCATCGAGGACCAGGCGCGCCTGGCTCATGAGCGCGGCGCGCGCGTGCTGTGCGTGCCAGCTCCGCTCTTTATGGGAGCCCTGCCCGGCGGCCTGGTGGGCGCTGCCGACTTTGAGCACGACGTGCTGACGGGTCTGACCGGTGTTGCCGGGCGTATCCAAGAGCTCGATATGATCTGCATCGTGCCCGCGGCGGTTTCGTTTGAGGGCCAGCCGCTGCTCGACTACATGATGCTTAAGGACGGTCATGTGGTGCCGGCGCGTTCGAGCATTGCCCTGCAGCGTGGCGAGAACAACGATACACGTTGGGCGCCGCCGGTGTTCGACGTGGACGGCGTGCGCATCGCCGTGATTTTTGACTTGGACCGCGAACTCGAGATGCTGCCGACTGGCGTCGACCTCATTGCGTATTTCCAATTCAACGCGTTTGACATGACCGACCGCGAGACTGCCGCCATTGCCGCCGTTCGCAGCGGCGCCTACCGCAAGATCGCATCCAAGCGCAGCGTGTGGTTTGCCTGCATGGCGCCGGTCGGTGCCTATGACGAGTCGGTGTATACCGGCGGTTCGTTTGTGCTCGACGACTGCGGTCGCGTGGTGGCCCAGGCGCCGTGTTTTGAGGAGAGCCTGCTGGTTCAGGAGATTCAGCGCGGCGTGATGCTCGATGCCCTGGAAGATCACGAACTGCCCGAGTTCCGTTCCGAGGAGTGGCTGTGGCAGGCGCTGGTGCTCGCCGTGCGCGACAACGCCCGAGCCCACGGTGCGTCGCGTGCTGTGCTGGCACTCGAGGGTGACTTGCCGTCGTCCCTGCTGGCGGCGCTGGCCGTCGACGCTCTGGGCCCGCGTAATGTGATTGGCCTGGTGCTGGGGCGCAACCGTATTTTTACGCCGGCGCAGGAGGAGGTGGAGGCTGCCCGCTGTGCCGCCGTCCGCGCCATCGCCGAGCGTCTGCACATTCGCACTGTCGAGCGCGATGCGCCGGATGCGGCGCGTGTGCTCGATCGCGACGTGTCGGCGGGCGATGCCGAGCGTCTGCGCTCGCGCACGCTGGGCCTCATGCTGGAGGACACGGCGCTCGAGCTGGGTGCGATGGCGCTGAGCCCGCTTTCCAAGACCGAGTACGCGCTGGCGGCGCCGGCGCTTTGCGGCGGCTATCAGGGCGATTACGCGCCTTTTGGCGATGTGTACCTGTCGACGCTTGAGTTTGTGACGCGTGTGCGCAACCGCACGTCTGCCGTGGTGCCCCAAGAGCTCGTGACGCTCAACGCGGTGGAAGATTGTATGGAGCGAGTGCTGGCGCAGGCGCTCTCGACGCTTGACGGTCCGGTCGATATGCTCGACCGCGCGGCACAGCTGCTCGGCGGGCTTGAGCCGGGTGAGGTCGATGGCGCGCTCGAGGCGCACGTGGACCGCAATCGATCTTTCGACGATATCCCGATGGCCGCTGGCAAGCCTGAGGCCTGCTCGCTGCTGCTGATGCTCGTTCGACAGGGTGAGGCTGCCCGCCGCATGTTGCCGACGGCACCGATCGTCTCGTCCCGCTCGTTTGCCGAGCGCTCGTGGCCGTACATGCTCGCGTGGTCCGACCTGGGGCTTAACGGCAAGGAGCGTATGACGGTTGATTCGCTGGCACGCGCCGAGGTGCGCCGTTTTGCTGACGAGGATACGAGTGAGCGTATGCGCGGCGAGATGATGGGCATACTGGGCGAGCTACTGGGTATTTCGCCCGAGCAGATGGAGGAGCTGCGCTCTGAGGACGGTCAGCGTCGTTTGCACGAGGGAATGAAGAAGTTCGAGGGCGAGGTTCAGGACGCCATCGATAAGATGATGGGCGGTCAGGGCGGCTCGCAAGGTGGTCCCCAGGGTGGCCCGATGCCGCATCCGCCGGTTGATCCCCGACAGTTCCCATTCTTCTCGCAGAACTAAACTGGGGATGGGATTCGCTCCCAACCCCGATACTTCAACTAAGCATCTTGACCCCGTTGTGTTATTCTAGAACAGACGTTCGTGAATGATGCGCGAGGCCTTGCCTTGCGCCGTGCTTTTGGCGAGGGGAGGCTGGCTTGGTTATCTTGGGTATCGACCCCGGTTTGGCCCATACGGGTTGGGGGATTATCGAGGAGCGGCGTGGCGAGGTTCGCTGCCGTGCCTATGGCTGCATCGAGACCAGTGCTGGAAGTCCGCTCGCGGTGCGCCTGTCGCATATCGCCCGCGATCTTAAGGATGTCGTCGAACGCTACCGTCCCGATACCGCTGCTATCGAGAGCATCTACTTTGGCGCTAACGTCCGCTCGGCCATCCCCACGGCGCATGCCCGCGGTGCTGCGCTCGTGGCGCTTTCGGAGTGCGCGCTCGAGATTGGCGAGTACACGCCCATGCAGATCAAACAGGCTGTGGTGGGCACCGGCGCCGCGGACAAGCGGCAGGTCGCCTACATGGTACGCACGCTCACGCAGCTCGACCACGACCCGCATCCCGACCATGCCGCCGATGCCCTGGCCTGCGCCATCTGCCATGTAAACCTCAGCCGAACCCGGGCGCTTACCGGTGGCGAGTTCTATCAACAGAGAGGAACCGGATACTGATGATTTCCCAGCTCCATGGAACGCTTGTCGAAGCCACGATGAGCTCTGCTGTCGTCGATGTGTCGGGTGTGGGCTTTGAGCTCGGCATCTCGGGCAGCACCGCGGCCACGTTGCCGACGCCCGGCGGCGAGGTCCGCCTCTACACGCGTATGCAGGTGCGCGAGGACGCCATGACACTTTTCGGTTTTTCCTCCAAGGACGAGCGCACGATGTTCGACCGGCTCGTGTCCGTCTCGGGCGTTGGCCCGCGCTTGGCGCTCGCCGTGCTTTCCACCTATACCGTGGGGCAGCTGTATTCGCTGGTGATGGCCGAGGACGACAAGGGCATGGCCAAGGTGCCCGGCGTGGGCAAAAAGACCGCCCAGCGCCTCATCTTGGAGCTCAAGAGCACCTTTGCCAAGGACAAGGGCTTTGTGCCGGTCGACGTGATTCCCGGCCAGGTCGCAATGCCGGTGCCCGCCGCCGCTCCCTCGGCGATTGATGACGCTCGCGCGGCGCTTCTCTCCATGGGCTTTAGCCCGCAGGAGACCGATGTTGCCCTGAGCGGGTATGATGGGCAGAATATGCGTGTCGAGGATCTGCTCGGCGCGGCGCTTAAGCGACTTGGAATGGATGCGTGATGTGGGAAGCCGATGACTCTCAGGACCTGTGGGCGACGCCCGGCAACTCGCCGGCGGCATTCATGGCGCACGGTGAGCGCATGGTGGGCTCGGAGCTGACGCCCGAGGACCTCGATGTCGATCGTACCCTGCGTCCCCAGCGCTTGGATGACTACTGCGGTCAGGAGCATATCAAGCAGAGCCTTCGCGTGCTGATTGAGGCCGCGCAGAGCCGCGGCGAGACGCTCGACCACGTGATCTTCTCGGGCCCTCCGGGTCTGGGCAAGACCACGCTGGCTACGGTTATCGCCAACGAGCTGGGCGCTCAGATTAAGACGACGAGCGGTCCGGCCATCGCGCGCACGGGCGACCTGGCGGCCATCCTGACTAACTTGCAGCCGGGTGATGTGCTGTTTATCGACGAGATCCACCGCCTCAACCGTTCGGTCGAGGAGGTCATGTACCCCGCGATGGAGGACTTTGCCCTCGATATCGTGATTGGCAAGGGTCCGGCGGCGCGCTCGATTCGCCTGGATATCCCCAAGTTTACGCTGGTAGCGGCAACGACCCGCTCAGGCATGTTGACCGGCCCGTTGCGCGACCGCTTTGGCATTTCATATCGCCTGGACTACTACACGGTCGAGGAGCTCGCTCAGATCGTGACACGCTCGGCGACCATTCTAGGTGTGACGATCGACCATCCCAGCGCGCTCGAGATCGGCTCGCGTTCGCGTGGTACGCCGCGTCTTGCCAACCGTCTGCTCAAGCGCGTGCGCGACTACGCGCAGGTGCGCGGCAACGGCCCCATCGAGCTCGATATCTGCCGTCAGGCGCTCGAGTTTTTCGAGATCGACGAGCTTGGCTTGGACTGGATGGATATTCGCATTTTGGAGACACTCGCCAAGACGTTCTCCGGTCGCGCCGTGGGTCTTACGACCCTTGCCAGCGCGGTGGGCGAGGACCCAGGCACGCTCGAGGATGTCTATGAGCCTTATCTGCTGCAGTGCGGGTTGATGATTCGCACGCCCCAGGGCCGCCAGGCAACGCTTCGTACCTTTGAGCACCTGGGGATTGAACCTACCGTTTAGGGCGCTTTGTTATGGCGGGCTGTTGGGCTATCGCTGGGCATCGGGTAAACAAATCGCCGTTCATCGGTTATGGGTGTTTACTATTGCGCGCCCGTGCTATGCTGAATTGGTCTTTTTCTCATTCGGTAACGAAAGGACCGCCCATGCCTACTGACATCGAAATCGCACGTTCTGTCACGCCGCTGCCTATTACCGAGGTGGCCAAGAACGCCGGCGTCGACGTTAAGCACCTTATTCCGTACGGCTTCGACAAGGCAAAGGTCGACTATTCACTGCTCAACGAGCCGACTGATCACCAGGCCAAGCTCGTCCTCGTGACCGCTATCAACCCAACGCCTGCGGGCGAGGGCAAGACCACCACGACCATCGGTCTGGCCGACGGCCTGCGTCGTCGCGGCGTCAAGAGCGCCGTGGCCCTGCGCGAGCCTTCGCTCGGTCCCGTGTTTGGCGTGAAGGGCGGTGCCGCCGGTGGCGGTTGGGCCCAGGTCATCCCCATGGAGGACATCAACCTGCACTTTACCGGCGACTTCCATGCCATCGGTGCCGCCAACAACCTGCTGGCAGCCATGCTTGATAACCACATCCAGCAGGGCAATCAGCTCGGTATCGATGTTAAACGTATCACTTGGAAGCGCGTCGTCGATATGAACGACCGTCAGCTGCGCCACGTCATCGACGGCATTGGCGGTAAGGCCCAGGGTGTGCCGCGCGAGGACGGCTTCGATATCACCGTCGCCTCAGAGGTCATGGCAATTCTGTGCCTGTCTACGAGCATCAGCGACCTCAAGGAGCGCCTGGGCGAGATCGTCGTCGGCTACAGCTTTGCCGGCGAGCCCGTCCGCGCACGCGACCTTAAGGCCCAGGGAGCTATGGCCGCACTGCTCAAGGATGCGCTCAAGCCCAATCTGGTGCAGACGCTCGAGGGTACGCCCGCGTTTGTCCACGGCGGTCCCTTCGCCAATATCGCCCACGGCTGCAACTCCATCATGGCCACGCGTATGGCTATGCGTTTTGGCGATGTCGCCATTACCGAGGCCGGCTTTGGTGCCGATCTGGGTGCCGAGAAATTCCTGGACATCAAGTGCCGCATGACGGGCGTTCGTCCCAACGCCGTCGTGGTCGTCGCGACTGCTCGCGCCCTTAAGTACAACGGCGGTGTTGCCAAGGCCGACCTCAACGAGGAGAACCTCGAGGCCCTCAAGGCCGGCATGCCCAACCTGCTGCGCCACGTCAACAACATCCAGAACGTCTACGGTCTGCCCTGTGTGGTCGCCATCAACCGCTTCCCGACGGACACCGAGGCCGAGCTTGCGCTCATCGAGTCCGAGTGCCAGAAGCTGGGTGTCAACGTGAAGCTGTCCGAAGTTTGGGCCAAGGGCGGCGAGGGCGCGCTCGATCTGGCCGATGAGGTCATGCGCCTGATTGAGCAGCCGAGCGAGCTCAAGTTTGCCTACGAGGACGGTGCCGATGTGGCCGACGCCCTGGAGGCTGTCGCCACTAAGGTCTACCGCGCCGATGGCGTCGACTTTACGCCGGCTGCCAAGCGCCAGCTCGCCGAGCTGCGCGAGAACGGCTTTGGCAACCTGCCGGTGTGCGTTGCCAAGACCCAGTACAGCTTTAGCGACAACGCCAAGGCGCTGGGCGCTCCTGAGGGCTTCCGCATCACGGTGCGCGAGCTCAAGGTTTCCGCCGGTGCCCACTTTGTGGTCGCGCTGACCGGCAGCGTTCTGACCATGCCGGGTCTGCCCAAGGTTCCCGCGGCCGAGAACATCGACGTCGACAACGACGGCAACATCACCGGCCTGTTCTAAGCCTGCTGCTCATAGCCGCTTGCCCGCCCCGCCGCGCCTACCAAGGCCCGGCGGGGCTTTTGTTTCTGGCCGCGCTTGTCTTGTAGATACCGACGGGCTCTGCCCATCATAGGCTTTTGCGCGGGTAGAATGCATGGATAACTTGATGCTTACAGGCGACGGAAAGGAATCGTTGCATGGATCAGGACAAGACAACCGTGATGGGCGGCTACGGTTCCGCGCAGGCTGGCGATAGCGCCGATGCGACCCGCGTTGTTCCCAACCCCGGCTATACCGACCCCGCCGCGACGCAGCCTTCTGCCGAGCCCACCCGGGTTATGGACTATGGCGACACGGCGCAGGATTCTTACGCTGCATCTTCGCATGGCCCCTATGGCAACGCAGCTCCGGACCCGTTTGATTACGCGCCGCAGGATTCTTATGCCGCCTCGACGCCGAATCCCTATGATGACCTGCCGCAGAATCCCATTTCGCAGCCTCAGCAGACGACGTATATGCCTCGCACGGCGCAGCCTCGCTACGAGTCGCGGGAGCCGTATCGCGAGTACCCCAAGTCGATTCCGCAATATGGCGAGGACGAGGAGAAGGAGCCGTCGCGTTCGTCGAGCGTGATCAAGAAAATCCTGATCGTGCTGGCGATCTTCTTTGCCCTGTCGGTTGTGTTCGCCATCGTGTCGGGCGTGCTCAACAAGCGGGGCGCCACGACTGATACCACGGCCGAGCAGGCCGAGACTACCCAGTCCGGCACCGTCGACCTGAGCGATATCCCGGGTCAGTACTGGTCCAACGCCAAGAAGCTCCTCAAGTCGCGCGGGGCCGATCTTTCGAACGCCGTGGTTCTGACTGATGATGGCTCAACGCCCGTCGTCGATGCCAACTGGGTCGTTACTTCTGCCTACTATAACGACAACGGTAACCTTGAAATTCAACTCACGCATAAGAACAGCTCGGGCAACTCGTTCGACGGCCAAAGCGGCACCGACAGCTCGAGCTCCAACATGCTGGAGGACCTGAGCAACAAGGCGCAGGAGCTGGGAGATAAGGCCCAGCAATTGGGCGACACGGCTCAGAACCTCGGCGATACCGCGCAGAACCTGGGCGATATGGCAACGAACGCCTGGGATGCCCTGCAAAACGGCATTTCGGGTGCGCAGGGGAACTAGCGGTCGAGCAGCTAGAGCCTGAGCAGTGCAAACAAAAACGGGGCGCAGGATCGCGCGACCGGCGCGTAGGCGCGTTGGTCGGCGGTCCTACGTCCCGTTTTGCTGTCGGTTACAGCTGCTCTGCCGGACGCTCGGGCGAGCTAAAGCCCGAGTCAAATGTGACGACGCACGAGACATCGGGCCGGCGCTCGTGCACGATGCGCGTGACGAGCTCCAGCAGCTCCTCGTCGGATATGTCAAAGCCGTCGGGACGCACCAGGTCAAACGAAACGAACCCGTCGTGCTCGTGCAGGTCGTGGATGGAGAGCGCGGGATCGATCTGCATGACGCCGCGCTTGACCCAGCCGCGCAGGTCGTCGCCTGTGGTGGCGATGGGGTCGCAGTGCAGCGTGATGTCGATGCCCATCTGGCGCTTGATGTCGTGCTCGATGGTGTCCAGGATCTCGTGGTGCTCAAACGCGTCGCCCTCGCCGGGCATCTCCACGTGGGCGCTGGCAAACTGGCGGCCGGGACCGTAGTCGTGCACCATGAGGTCGTGCGTGCCCAGGACCTGCGGATACGACATGATCTTGTTGCGAATCGCTTGAACAAGCTTAGGGCTGGGTGCCTGTCCCAACAGTGGACTGATGGCGTTGCGCACGAGGCCCATGCCGCTGATGCAGATGAAGATGCCCACGCCCAGGCCTGCCCAGCCATCGAGGTCAAAGCCGGTCGTTTGCGAAATAAGTGCTGCCGTCAAGACCGCGCCCGAGGTGATGACATCGTTTTTGGAGTCCTGTGCTGTGGCGATGAGCGTCTCGGAATCGATTCGGTTGCCCAGTGCGCGGTTGAACGCGGCCATCCAGAGCTTAACGAGCATGGACAAGACGAGGGCGGCTAAGGAGAGCACCGAATATGCGGTGGGGGAAGGCTTGATGATCTTAGTGACCGACTCGAGGATCAGGTTGATGCCGACGGCGCAAACCAGGACGGCTACGAATAGGCCGGCTAGGTACTCATAGCGGCCGTGGCCATAGGGGTGGCCTTCGTCTGCCGGGCGGCTGGCAAGGCGGAACCCAAACAGGCTCACGATGTTGCTCGAGGCATCGGAGAGGTTGTTGAAAGCGTCGGCGATGAGGGAGACGGAACCGGCGAGCAGGCCCGCGATGCCCTTGGCCAGGCACAGGGTGATGTTGAGGCCAATGCAGATGAGGCTTGCGGCAAAGCCCGCGTTGGTGCGGGTGCCAGCATCGACCGGCTCGCCCTCGCTGCCGGGAACAAGTTTATGTACCAGTCGATGAACAAATAGCATGGCGATCGTCCTCACAATCATGTTTAAGGGGATAGTGTAGCTCGCGCGGGGGCGCCGTGCACCGATGATCAGAAAATGCAGCAATAGTCTGCCGGTGCTAACGAGCGAGTCTTCTCGTCTGCCTGGGTGGTCCATTTTGGGCCACATGGGTATGGGCATGTGACTGTTTACTCGACATACTTAATGTCGACAGCCCCTGTGCAAAGGAGGACGTTTCCATGGATGAGATGTTTGCTATTAAATGCCAAAACTGCGGCGGCCCCATGTACTCACACCAGGCTAAGCGCAGCTTTGAGTGCGCCTATTGCGGTGCGGTCATTCCGTGGCAGGCCGATGCGGGAGAGCCCAAAAGCGCCTTGGGCATTCGCCATGCGCCGCTGACGGTTGTCGATGGGCTGCTTAAGCTCACGCACGTCTCGCAGCTCGAGCGCCCGGAGGACCCGGACTGGTATTTCTTTAATTCGCACTGGCGCAATCAGTCGGTCCTGGAACATCTGCTGTGGGAGGATCGCGGCACGGCGCAGGAGTTCCAAGATGCCACGCATGTGAGTATTCCTTGCCCCTTCTGCGGAGCGTCCTTTGAGGGTGAGTCAACCCAGCGCGTGTTCGAGTGCCCTTCGTGCGGCAATAAAATCGGTGTCGCTGACCTGCTCAAGCCGGGGACGTTTAGCAAGCGTCTGACCATGGGCGTTGGTGCGGAATATGTGCCCGAGCAGGGTATTCCCTGCGAGATAACGCCGCAGCAGGCGCGTGCCAATGCGCTTGAGCTGGTACGCCAATACCCAGATGCCTTTGCCGGCCACGATGTGGAAGATGCGATCCAAAACGATATGATGCTCTTCTACTTCCCCATGGCACTTGCGGATCTTCGCATGATGGCGTCCTTCCCGGGCAAGGGCCTGAACAAGGAAACCCTGGTGTACTACGAGGTGCTCGACTGGGCATATCCCAGGGCAAACTACCTGGACGTTCGCCTTATGGGCATTCTGGAGCCGTGGGACTTTGCCAAGGTTGGGCCGTTTGACCCGGCCATGCAAGAAGGCGACTTCCGGATTGTCTCCGTCGATGCGTCCACCAAGGACCAGGTGGTCATTGACAAGCTGGCGCTCGACATTGCCGGCAACGATGCCGAGGCGTTCTTGGACCTCAATAAAAAGAGCATCCGTGCCTGGGCGCGCAAGACCCGCAAGCACAAGGACGGCCTGATTATGGTGCCGGTCTACTTTGTCGATCGCCCGGCGACGGACAGCCGCGACGACGAGCAGGTGCGCATCGCCGTGAACGGCCAGACGGGTCGTACGGCGGCGGTGGTGTTTAGCGACAAGCGCGAGACGCATATTGTCGCACCGCTCAACCCGAGCCTGCATCTGTCCGGTGAGAGTACCGTGCACGCCACGCCCATCGAGGTCAAATACGTTAAATCGCCGTTCCTATACCAGATCGTACGCCGCGGAGGCGGCGAGCAACCGCGTCAGGTGGCGGCAGCTGCCGAGGGCTCTTACCGAGAGGAGAAGCCCAAACGCAAGGGCTTGTTCGCTGCGATCTTTGGTAAGTAGGGGAGTGGTGCCGGTTGGCTCGCGAGAGTGCGCAACACCCCGCCCGTGATGGCAGATGTAAATAAACGGTGGAGCGACTGCAAAGGAGCCGTCTCACTGGGTAAAATCAGGATGTGCCGCGGAACCCGCTCCTCAGCTACTCAAACTTCGGAGACGCGGGCAACGCAGGTGCTAATGTCTAAAGGGCCGGCTGCAACCGGCCCTTTTCATGACTCCCTTCGCTATCCGTTACTGCTTATATTCCCACCAGATCGAGTAGAGGTTCCGGGCAATGCCGGTCACATACATCGAGAGGCGCAGGATTTCAAGAAACAAGTTCATAGGCTTCACCCCAATCGGAGATCGGAGCGTTGCCCGCAGGCGGATTCCGCGGCGGTCAAGATTTCACCTCACAGGCCGCGGTGGGGGACATCCTGCCCATCCCATGGTTTGGAACAGTGTCGATCTAACGGGCAATCAAGCCTCTAGCTCTCTGTGAATTGAGCAAGCATCTGCCCGAAGAAGCTGAGCCGGGATGTCTCATAAATGAGTGAGCCGCCATCTTCGGTCCTGTAGACCCCGCAGGGGAGGTAACGCTCGTCGGGGAGGACATAGAGGTTGGCTTCTTCCTTCAGTCCTGCTGGAAATAGCGGAATCCCGTTTTCGTCCACTTGGAACTCGTCTATATTTGCGATCTTCCTCTCCATGACGCCTCCTGCCTTATTTCTTGAATGGCGCCCTAAAACAGGCAGCTCTCAATCAGCTCTTTTCCGCGTAGGGCGTCGACCCACTCCTGTGGGATGGCTTTGAGACCGTAGGCCGTGCCGGCGAGGGCGCCGGCGACGGCTGCGGTGGTGTCGGTGTCGTCGCCCAGGTTGACGGCGGCAAGCACGCAATCTTCGTAGCTGTTAGTGTTGACGAAGCACCAAGTGGCTGCCTTAAGCGTGTCGCGCACGAAGCCGCCGGACCTGATTTCGTGCTCGGGCACGCCTTTCAGATGGAGTGCCCACGAGGGGAGCACGTCGTTCATCACATCCCTCATCAGCTCGACATATATGATGCATGCGTCGGTTGACGTTCTGTGGGCGTGCGTAATCGCGGAGACCTTTCTGACCTCTTCGTCCGTCGCATCGGTGAACGCCAGGGGAGCGATGCGCATGAGCGATCCGTTGCCATTGTCGCGCTCGCCGGAGCCACCTTTGCCGGTGTGCAAGGCGCAGGCGGTCGTACCACCGTAATCGAAAACGCCGTCAATCGTATACTCGCCACGGGCAATCCAGCTTACGAACTTGTCGCGCATGTCTGCGGTGTCGATATGCCCGAGCTCCCTAATCGAGTCGCAGGCGGCAAGCGTCATAGATGTGTCGTCGCTCCAAGTGCCGGCGGGCTGCCCATGCGTGCCGTAGCCGATCATGTCCGTGCATTCGAACGTGCCGCGGGGCCTGAACTCGTAGGGAACGCCCAACGCGTCGCCGACGGCAAGCCCGTAAATACAGTCGCGTAGCGTTGTCTTCGGTCTGTCTGTCATGGGAAACGCCTCTCGTACTTTGGATTGAGGATGCGCGGCTACCTGCGGCAATATGTTCAGTTCGATTCGCGACGCAGTGCGTCGCGAATCGAGAGAACTCAATAGTCAATATGCCAAAATGGTATGCCTAGACGTCTCTTTACACGGCAACAGGCATTTCTTTTGGGCGTCCTGCCTTTGGAGCGTCGGCGAGTCGTGCCTCGATGGAAGCTTTGGACACCATGCGCTTGGTGCCATCCTTCCATGAATCCAACAGTCCAGCATTTATCAGTTGCGATACTCTTGCCGAGCTAACGCCAAGCATGCGCGCGGCATCCGCTGCGGTGACGGCGGGGATATCGTTGAGTTCGCGACTGACGGCCACGGCAATAATCTTGCCACCGTGCTGCGGCTCGTGGCCAAAGTCCGGCGCAGGCAGGTCAACGCCGCCCATTAGGTGGTCATCGACCATGCATGCGAGAAAATCAGCGGCGCTTTCGACAGCGTCGTTTAGGTCGGATCCGAACGTTCCACCTCCGCCCAGCGAGCCACATGGCACAGCGTCGACAACGCCGTCCGAATCAAAGAACTCGAATTCCCATATGTAAACCATGTAAGACCTCCTTTAAAAAGCGATGCGAAATGTGATGAGGATGAGCTATCGAAGCCCTGCCTGCCTTAGGATTCTTTTGGCAATTTGCTCCTCGATCTCTCGATGGCGTTTCACGAGCACGAGCTTGTCGCCTTTGACGAACTTCTCGTGATTGGTGCCTCCTTTCGAGATGAAGCCGGCTTCTTCGAGGATACGGATTAATTCGCGTCTCTGCATCTCAGCCTCTTTCAATAACTATATATTAGCACTTACTAAGGGTTTTAGACTTAAATCTTAGCCATTGCTAATCCCTTGTTTTATTTCACCATCCTTGGATAACGGCTTATAGTCCTTGCGGTATTAGTTTATTTGCTCGTGCGGACACGATTTGGTGCTCCGTGCGCGACCGCGAAAAGGGTTTGCGGTGACTAAAAATGTGACCATAGAGACAGTTTTAGCGAGCCCCACGGGAGTGACGCGCATGGACAACAATACGCTGCTATTCCAGGACAAAGGTTCGGGTAGGTTTAAAGACGTTAAGATCTACCCGAATCGCCTTGAGGTGCTTAAGAAGGGCGTTCTCGGCGGCAAGCACACCGAGATTGTCTATCTTAAGGACATCACGGGGGTCAACAGGGTCAAGGGCCGCGACGTTTTCCTGCGCAACAGGTTGTTGACTGCTTGTGTCTTTAGCCTGAGCAGCCGCTTCCAAGCTCAGGAGTTTGTGAATGCGTTGAACATGGTGATGTGACCGGGCGCTTTCGAACACAAAAAGCCGGGATGCAAGGAGTCGCACCTTGCATCCCGGCTGAGCTAAAACGGCGCTGCTGCATGCCGTTGGAGCTTTAGCGCTTGATCTCGATATCCTCGAGCTTGACGTCCATGGCCTCGGTCTTTGCCTTGGCGATGTCGTCGGCAAATTCCAGAGACTTCATCATAGTCTCGACGGCGTCCTTGTGCTCCTCGACGTTGTCGATGCTCACGTAGACGCTGCCGCCGCCTGCTTCGGTGAAGTACTCAGTCGTCACGCCGCCCGAGTGTGTATAGGAAGCGTTGCGCCAAGTCTTACCGTTGTACTTGACGGGGTCATTCTCGGTCCACTCAAAGTTGGTCTTCCACTTTGCCTCGTAGTCGAACAGCTCGTCGGCGTTCTTGTCAGAGTCGAAGACAGGGATGAAGCGGTCGCTGGCGTGCTCGCTCTCGGTGAACTTAAACTGGGCCCTGTCGGCGGTATCGCCTGCGACGTCGGTGATCTCGACGCCCTCGGGGACCTCGACCTTAAACCAGATGAAGTCGGTCCTCATATCCACGGCCGGCTTTTCTGCGCCGCCGCCCCCACCGCTGCCGGCAGCGCCGCCACTTCCACCACAGCCTGCCAGGGCAACTGCGGCAAAGAGACTGATGCAGAGGGTGAGAATCGCAAAGGCCTTCTTTTTCATGGTCGTGTCCTCCTCGGTCTGTAACCGCCCATGGATTACCTGTCTTTACTGTACGCGCGAGCGGCTCGTTCGGGTGGGCCACATATCCCATTCTTGGGGCCGGATTTGCGCCGACAAGTGGCAATATGTCGCGATATAAGTAGGGGAGGACCGGCTGATCCGATCCTCCCCCGGCTGGGCGTCCGATCATGTAATGACTGCGCATGCGATGCTGCGTGCGAGCCCCTAATGCTTGATCTCGATGCTCGAAATCTCGACTTCGCGTGCCTCGGAAACCGCCTCCGCCATGTCATCGGGGAACTCGATGGAGTTGAGGAGTGCCTCGGCTTCTTTCTTGTGCAGTTCGAAGTTTGAGATAAGGACGTAGACGCTTCCCGGTTCAACGTCGGTAAAGAGGAGTGTTGAGATGCCACTGTTGTCCTCGTACGTTCCGACGAGCCATGTCCTGCCGTTATACTCGACGGATCCGCCATCCTTCCACTGGAACGTATTCCCCTTCTTTTCTGCCTGGTCGGCGTGGGACTCCTCAGCTGTCAGCGCTTTTTTCCAAACGGGGATAAAGCGATCGCCCGAGGCGTTCTCATCTTCGGGGAAGGTGAGCTGAATCCTATCTGCATTCTTGCCGGCGGAGTCGCTTACGCCGACGCCCTCGGGCATCTCGACCTTAAACCAGATAAAGTCGGTCTTCTTGGCAACGGGGGCTTTTTCCTTGCTTTCGCTCTTGGCGGCGCTGCCGCCCCCGCCCGATGCGCTCCCGTCGCAGCCGACAAGGGCAAATGCGGCAAAGAGGGCGATGCAAAGGGAAAGGATTGATAGGGTCTTTTTCTTCATGGTGGCGTCCTCCTTGTCTGTTAGGGGCATCGTGTGCAGCGGTTCGCCAATCGGCGGTTGCGCATGCACATGATGGCTTTATTTGCTGTGCGGTGATTCCTCCGTTCTTTGTCCGGCGCCGTGGCGAGCGTTGCCCCAGCATGGGGTTCCTTATCTATATGTATGCCCCAGTTGCCGCCGTCCGAGGGTCCCGAAACGTGGGCCATGTGTCCCATGTTTGCGTCGCTGCCGCCTATCGTGTGTCATAGAAATCCGCGATGGCCAGGTGCGCTGACGCTCATGTGCTTATGGGCTAGACTTAGCACCATTACGTGTTCGATGCGGTTGGTTGGCGGTTGCCGCCCGACCGATGTATATGACTTGAAGGTGCGTGCGCATGAGCCAAGAGATGATGGATAAAACCTGTCGAGAGTTTGCCGAAGCGCTTGCCGCACGCGAGCCGGTGCCCGGCGGCGGCAGTGCGAGCGCCTTTGTGGGCGCGCTGGGCGCCTCGCTGTGCGGAATGGTTGCCCGCTACGGTGCGACTAATCCCGCGCTTGCTGATCGTGCGGATGACCTGACGCGCGCGTTTGCCCAGGCTGATGATTTGGCACAGGAACTTGTGGGTCTGGTCGCCGAGGACGTTCGTGCGTACGGCCAGGTGTCCGCTGCGTACGGTATTCCGCGCGAGAACCCGGCTCGACCTGCGGCGATTCAGGACGCGTTGCACGTGGCGGCCATGCCACCGTACCGCATTATGGACGCCTGTGGTCGTGCGCTGGCGCTGCTCGAGGACATGGCGGACAAGGGCTCGCGCCAGTTGCTGTCCGACGTGGCGTGCGGTGCCGTGTTCTGCCGCGCCGCCATGCAGGGCGCGAGCCTGACGCTCTTTGCCAACACCACGTCTATGAAGGACCGCGCCCGCGCCGAGGAGCTCGAGGCGGCGTGCGATGAACTGCTGGATACGTGGCTGCCGCGCGCCGATGCGCTGGCACGCCGTGCTGCCGATGCCGCCAGGAAGAGGGGATAGCCATGGCAGAGCTGCTTAAGGGTGCTCCCGTTGCCCGTGCATTGACCGAGGAGCTTGCTGCTCGCTGCGCCGCCCTGCGCGAACGGGGTATCGTCCCGACGCTGGCCATTGTCCGTGTAGGCGAGCGCGAGGACGATCTGTCCTACGAGCGCGGTGCACTCAAGCGCTGCGAAAAGGTGGGCATCGAGGCTCGTCGCGTGTTGCTGCCTGCCGATGTCTCGCAAGACGAGCTACTGGCGGCTATTAAGGACATCAATGCCAACCCCACTGCTCATGGCTGTCTGCTGTTCCGCCCGCTGCCTGCCGGTCTTGACGAGGATGCAGTTGCCGCGGCGCTCGATCCCGCCAAGGATGTTGACTCTATGACGCCGGCGTCGCTGCTTACCACGCTTTCGGGGCGGGGCGAGGGCTTTGCTCCCTGCACGGCCGAGGCCGTGTTGGCGTTGCTGGACCATTACGGCGTTGAGCTGGATGGGGCCAAAGTCGCGGTCGTCGGTCGGTCGCTGGTGATTGGCCGTCCCGTTGCCGCCATGCTTACGGCTCGCAACGCTACCGTGACGACGTGCCATACGCATACGCTTGACTTGGCTGCCGAGTGCCGTGCACCTGATATTGTGGTTGCGGCCGTTGGACGCGCGCGCACGATTGGCGCGGATGCGGTTCGCGAAGGCCAGACGATCATCGATGTGGGTATTAACTGGGACGAGGCCGCCGGCAAGCTGGTCGGCGACGTGGATTTTGATGCTGCTGAGCCGGTTGTTGGCGCAATTACTCCGGTGCCGGGCGGCGTGGGGGCTGTGACCACCGCGATTCTCGCCAAGCACGTGATCGAGGCGGCGGAGCGCGCATCGAAATAGGCGTTTTGGGCTGTTTGAGGGGTTAGCGATATACCACGTGGTCAAAAAACGTCAAATATGAGTACTGTTGCCAAGATAGTCACATATGTTTTATGTCTTTTGGGCTTCCTAGCGATATTCATTCTCGCTAGGAAGCCCATTTTATTGAACCTATGGGGAATAACGTTGTCTTATTTTTGGACAAATGGGGATCTTCGGCACCTATTACAAGGAAATTTGCTGCTACTAAATTGGTGACAGTACTCATATTTGGCATTTTTTGACCACAGGGGTCTCGAGGGGGGTCTCGAGGGGTCGCGGTTTCGCCCTTTTTGCGCCGAAGCGATACACTGTTACCGTTTGATTTCTTCGCTCAAGGAGGATGCGCATGCCGTGCACAACGATTTTAGTTGGTAAGAACGCGAGCTACGACGGGTCGACGCTGGTCGCCCGCAACGAGGACTCGTCCAACGGGGTGTTTGAGCCGAAGCGCATGCGCGTGGTGCATTCCGACGAGCAGCCGCGTGTCTACACGAGTGTCCTGAGCCACTTGACCGTTGAGCTGCCCGACAATCCCATGCGTTACACGAGCGTCCCCGACGTCGTCCCGGGTCATGGCATTTGGGCCGAGGCCGGCTTCAACGAGCTCAATGTTGGCATGTCCGCAACCGAGACGCTTACCACCAACGAGCGCGTCCGCGGCGCCGATCCGCTCGTGGACTACGTGCCCGCCAAGGACAACGAGGGCGAGGACGGCTATGTTCCGGCGCAGCCCGGCGGTCTGGGTGAGGAGGACATGGTGACCCTGGTGCTGCCGTACGCCAAGTCTGCCCGCGACGGCGTGCGCATTCTGGGCGAGCTGCTCGAGCGCTACGGTACCTACGAGAACAACGGCATCGCCTTTAGTGACGTTGACGAGATTTGGTGGCTCGAGACCATCGGCGGGCACCACTGGATCGCCAAGCGCGTGCCCGACGACGCCTATGTGACCATGCCCAACCAGCTGGGTATCGACAGCTTTGACCTGGACGACGCCGAGGGCGACCAGGCAGATTATATGTGCTCTGCCGACCTGCGTTCCTGGATGGCCGAGTGGCATCTGGACCTAACGCTGGGCGTCGAGGGCGACGGTCCCGCCGCGGTCTTCAACCCGCGCGAGGCCTTTGGCTCGCACAGTGACAGCGACCACGTCTACAACACGCCACGCGCCTGGTACATGCAGCGCTGCCTCAACCCCAGCGATGTGTGGGACGGTCCCGAGGCCGATTACACGCCCGAGAGCGACGACATCCCCTGGAGCCGCGTGCCCGAGCGCAAGGTGACCATCGAGGACATCAAGTACGTGCTCTCCAGCCACTACCAGGGCACGGAGTACGACTGCTACGGCAGCAAGGGTACGCCCGCCACGCGCGGCGCCTATCGACCCATCGGCATCAACCGCAACAGCCAGCTCGCCGTGCTGCAGCTGCGCCCCTATGCGCAGCCGGCGTATCGCGCCGTGCAGTGGATGGCGTTTGGCTCCAACTCGTTTAACGCGCTTGTGCCGCTGTACGCCAACGTCGAGACCATGCCCAAGTACTATGCCGACACACAGGCTCGTGTGACGTCCGAGAATTTCTATTGGGCAAATCGCCTGATCGGTGCCTTGGCCGATGTTCGCTTCCATGAGTGCGGTCGCGCGGTCGAGGATTATCAGGAGAAGGTCGGCGGCATGGGCCACAAGCAGATCCACGACGTTGACGCTGCCGTAGCCGCGCTGCCCGAGGCCGAGGTGCCCGCCGAGCTCGCCCGCGCCAACGAGGAGTTTGCCGAGCGTGTGCGGGTGGAGACCGATGCTCTGCTGGGCAAGGTGCTCTACACCACGAGCTGCGCCATGAAGAACTCTTTCGCGATGAACGACAACGTGAGGTAGGGATTTCCCGTCGATCGTATAGCACTAAAACGCTTTGTCGCTTTCGCTCAATCTTGGGTACAAGAACGCCAATGCAGTTGTTTGTGATTGGAGCCAACCATGGTTATGAAACTCGATCAGCTTGTTAACGGTGCCATCAACGTGGGCTTCGGCGCCGCCGCCGTTGCCGTCGAGGGCAGCAAGAAGGTTCTCGACGACCTTAATACCAAGGGTGAGCAGGTGCGCAAGGACGCAGGCGCCCCCGATATCGCCCGCAGCGTGTCCGACATGTTCGAGCAGGCTGGTGGCACTATCTCCGACCTGACCGAGCGTCTGGGCATGCAGGGCGAGACCGCTGCCCAGCGCGTGCTCGACGAACTCATTCTGGCTCGCGTCCGCGTTATGACCGCTCCCGAGCGCACGGCCTTCCTGGCCCATGTGCGCGACATCGTCGATTCGGTCGAGGACAACGTGACCTCGGTGCCCGTCGAGTCCGTTGAGCCCGACGATGCGAAGGATACCGAAGAGGCCGAGTAGCAGCGCAGATGGCAGATTCCACCACCGATTACAACAATCTAGATCCCTTGGGTGACGAGGCGGCGGTTGTCGATGAGGTCGATGCCGCCGTCTCGGGCGCTCGCAAGAAGCCGCGCGCTGTCGATATGGTCCCCGAGGAGCCCGAGGCGATGGCGCCGGATGAGGAATACCAGCTCACGCCGGCGGGTCGCCGCGAGCGCATCGGGCAGATTGTTCGCCTGGTCAAAAAGTACCGCGTGTGGGATAACCTCACGCCGGTTCGTTTGCGCCGCCTGCTCGAGGAACTCGGCCCCATGTTCGTTAAGATGGGGCAGATTCTGGCCAACCGGTCCGAGATTCTGCCGCAACGCTTTTGCGACGAGCTGCGTCGTCTGCGCTCTGACGTGGAGCCGGTGCCGTACGAGGTCGTACTCAGTTGTCTGGAAGAAGAATACGGCCTGCGCCTGGGGGAGATGTTCGATGCGATCGACCCAAATCCGCTTGGTAGCGCATCGCTCGCGCAGGTGCACCGCGCTCGTCTGGTGACGGGCGAGGACGTGGCCGTCAAGGTTCAGCGCCCAGGTGCGCAGCAGGTTATGGCACAGGACATCGATATCATCCGCTCGGTGGTGCGTATCGTTTCCAAGTTCGTCAACACCGATCAGTTTGTGGACCTGCACGGCGTGGTCGAGGAGCTGTGGACCTCGTTTCGCGAAGAGACCAACTTTTTGGCCGAGGCCAAAAACCTCAACGACTTCTACGAGTTCCACAAGAGCGTTCATGGCGTGACGTGCCCTAAATCCTATCTGGACCTGTGCACCGAGCACGTGGTGGTTATGGACTACGTCGACGGCATTTCGATCGCCGATCCTGAACGCTTGGTGGCCGAGGGCTATGACTTGGAAAAGATCGGTGCCGCGATTGTCGAGGACTACTCGACGCAGGTGCTCGATGACGGCTTTTTCCATGCCGACCCGCATGCGGGAAACATCATCCTCAAGGACGGCATCGTTTACTTTATCGACTTGGGCATGGTCGGGCGTATGTCGAGCCACGACCGCGGTATCGTCAAGGACATGATTTTCGCCGTGGCCGAGGGCGACGTGCCCAAGCTCAAGGATTCGCTTATGCGCTTTGCCGTGACGCGCGGCGATTCAGCCGAGCTCGATCATTCAGCGTTTTTGTCCGATCTTGACTTTATCGTGGCTGACTTTGCGGGCCTTGACCTGAAGGATCTGGATATCGGCGAGTTTTTGACCTCGCTGTTAAACCTCGCGCGTAAGAATGACGTTGAGCTGCCGAGCGTGGTGACGATGTTCGCGCGCGGCATGGTGACGCTCGAGGGTTTGCTGACCGAGTACATGCCCAACGTCAACATGATCCAGATCATCCAGACGCATATTAAAAACGAGAAAAGCACCTATGCGCGCGTGCGCGACATGGGGCGCGATCTTGCCGCGAGCAGCTATCGCGCGGCGAAGGGCTCACTCGAGGCGGCTGAGTACCTGGGGCTGGCTTCGCGCATGCTCACGCGCGGCCAGCTTAAGGTGAACACGCAGATCATGAGCAGCGATAAGGCGCTGCGACAGCTGGGTGGAATTATCGACCGCATGTCGATGGCAATTGTGATCGCCGGTCTGTTTATCGGTTCGTCGGTGGTGTACTACGCACGCATCGAGCCGGTTGTGTTTGGTATCCCGGTCATTGGCTTTATGGGCTACGTGAGCGCGCTGGTGCTGGCGCTTATGCTGGGCCGCAATATCTGGCTCAACAGTCACGGCGGCAAGCACTAGAGGCTGCGACTGTCACCGCATTTTCCTATCGCAAACAATAGCTTTTACCTTGGGCTTCGCCTGCGTGCGAGGCCCTTTTGCGTGATAGCATATTGACAGTAATAATAGATGGCCTAGATGGTGGTGCGGAGACGCACGAATGCGCGGTTTGCCTGCGCGTTTGGGAGAATCGGGGTGCAAGTCCCCGGCTGTACCAGTAACCGTAATTCCTCTTGGCTCGGGATGTTCGCGTCGCAGATCGGACGGCGCGCCTGAGCCGTTAAGGTTAAGTCGGATCGCCTCCCATCTTGCACGCGACCGCGGCTCATGCCGTCGGTGTGCATAGGGCTCTGGAGGGAAGGGGGACCCCGATGGGGGTACTCGAGCGCAACATGCGCGATGACGTGGGGCAGCCTCAAGGCAACGCTTCAAGTACAGACAATGGGGGACAAATGGATATGTTTGAGGACGAGCGCGAGCGCGCCTCGTTGCATCGCCGTGGCGCGATTGCACGCGGTGTAGCCAAGCGCGGCCTGGTGGCATTCCTGGCCTTCGCGATGGTCTTTGGCACCACGCCGGCTCAGCTGTGGGCCGAGGGCGCCGAGGGCATTGCCGAGGCTGTGGCTCAGGCTGCGACGCCGAGTGAGGGCGCGGGGGCCGCGGGCGGTACTGCCGACCAGGGCAAGGCCGAGGTTTCGGATTCCGGGAGCGCGCCTGCAGCTAGTGCCGCCACAACAGAGGCAGCAGCTGGCGACGAAGGCTCGGCGACGGGGGAGAGCCCTGCCACGAGCGAGCAGTCTTCGACGGCGCCCGCTGGCCAAGCAGGATCTGCCGCCGCGGCTGCCGTCCAGACAGAGAACCCGACAGAAACCGGCAATGTCGCCAAGAAGCAAGTCGAGGTCTCGTTCTCAATTATCGGCACCGATGCCGACGGCAAGGCTCGGACCTGGGTGGCGCCTACGCAGCTCAAGCTCGACGAGGGCGCGACGGCTGCGGATGCCTTCGTTAAGCTGCAGCAGAAGACGGGCTTTAAAGCGGATTACGAACCGAACACGGCATACGGTTTCTACCTCAAAAGCATCACGTCCCCGGCAGGTGACCGCACGCTTGCCTTCGATTCGGCGACTCATGCCTACTGGCAGCTGTTCGTCGACGGCGCGTCTTCCTCGGTTGGCGCGAGCAGCGTTAAGCTCACCCAGGGGCAGAAGATTGAGTTTGCCTATACGGCTGGTAGCGCGTCCCCTGTCGTTAAGGACCAGGTTGCCGCAAATGTGACCGTCATTGGTCGCGATGCCCGGGGCAAGACTCAGACCTGGGTCGACAACGCGCAGTATGTGGTGACGTCCGGCTCGAGCGCACTTGACCTTACGAAGGTCGCGCTCGAGGCGAATGGCATCGACGCCGTTGCTGCGGGCTCCTTCATTCTGAGTCTTAAGTACAACGGCGTTGAGCTGGGTACGCCGCTCGATTATTCGACCTATTGGCAGCTGTTCATCAACGGCAAGTCGAGCGACTACACGGCAGACAATGTCACCATTCATGCTGGCGATACCGTTACGTGGTTCTACGGTGGCTGGGGCGACCAGTTGCCCTCCGATTCTGTCCATGCTTCCGTTCAGGTCCTCGGTAAGGACAAGGACGGCAAGCAGCAGGTCTGGGCTTCGACGGGCCTGACGAGTCTCAAGGCGGGCTCTACTGCCAAGGACCTGTTGGAGCAGACTGGTCTTGAGCTTGTTACCAGAGAAGAGTCTTGGGGCTGGTACCTCAGCGGAATTAAATCGCCGCTTGACGATAAGACCTATGAGTATGATCCTGCGACCGGCAGTTATTGGCAGTTTTATGTAAATGGCAAGTTAAATGGCAAGTCCGCCACGGTCGGTGCCGGCAACTATGAACTCACAGAGGGTGACGCCGTCACCTTTATGTATGGTGCTGACGCCGATGCCCTTCCCGGTCAGGTTCTTGGGTCTGTCGATGTTATCGGCCCCGATGTCAACGGCAACAATACTCGCTGGGGCTCGGCAAGCAATGTTTCTTTGCCCGAAGGCTCTACTGCCCAGAACCTTGTTGAGGCGGTTCTGAAGGCCAAGCGCGTTACGTACAACGGCTCCCAGAGTGGTGAGTACTGGTTCCTCAATTCCATCAACTCGCCGTTCGATCACAAGCCGTATGCCTGGGATGCTGCGACCAAAAAATACTGGCACCTGTATATCAATGGAGAGTCCTCCTTACTCTGCGCCAACCAGATTACGCTCAAGAGCGGCGATAAGGTTACGCTTGCCTATACCACCGACGATTCGCCCATGCCCGATCCCGACAAGATTGTCGTGGATCCGAATGCGACGACTCCTGATTGGGATGCCGAGTGGGCCGGCTACGGCAACAGCGGCAACGGTACGTCCGTAACGGATGCCAAGACGCCTGCGCAGGCCGCCTGTCTTAAGTGGGCCTTCGATTGGAAGGCCGAGTCTGGTCAGCAGTATGCCAACTGCAGCGAGCCTGTCATCGCTAACGGCTTTGTGTACATCGCGACCGAGAACGAGCTCATTAAGATCGATTCGTCCACGGGCAAAAAGGTTGCCTCTGCGCCGCTTGCCTCCAAGGTGAGCTATACCTCTCGTCCGATCTATACCAATGGCCTTATCATCGTTCCGCTCAACGGCGGTGCGGTCCAGGCGATTACTGCAGACAAGCTGATCTGCAAGTGGCTGACGCCTGGTTTGACGGACTTGACGCAGAGCTCCTGCACCGTCGTTTCGGACGGCGAGTACGTCTATGTAGGCTCGGTCGATATTTCGTATGACGAGAATTACAACGCGACCTACGGCAACGGCTCCTTTGCGCGCATTAAGATTGCCACGGGCGAAGTTTCTTGGCAGAACATCGACCCTGCCGAGGGCTATTACTGGACTGGTGCGGCTTTGACGGACAAGTATGCCATCGTTCCTACGAGCGCGGGTACGCTTAAGTGCATTGATAAGACGACGGGCGATGTCGTTTCGACCATGAAGCTCAGCGCTGTCGCAAATGCCGATTGCATTGCCGATCCGTCCAATGGTTCGACCTTCTATCAGATGACGCACGACGGAAAGCTCCATGTGATTTCGCTTTCGGCGAAGGGCGTGCTGAGTGAACAGAATACGGTTGATCTGGGCCTTACGAATAATCTGAGCGCCCCTGCGGTGTCTGGTGACAATCTGATTGTCGGCGGACAGACGGCTACTGGCTCTGCTCTGGTTCTCTATAACCTGAAGACGGGTAAGACCACGATGGTCGCTGCTGCCGACGGCAAGGCGCTGCCGGCTGGCCTCAACGGTATTGCTGCTACTCCGCTGGTGAGCGTTCGGGGCGGCAAGACCTATGTGTACTTCACTGTTAACAGCGCGGATAGCAAGGATTACGTCAACTACTCTGCTGGTGGTGGCGTGTATCGCTATACGCTCGGCGATGCAGAGGCGACGCAGATTTATGATGCAGCTGGCCATTACCAGCACTGCGACTCTCCGGTCATTGCCGATGCATCTGGCAACCTGTACTACATCAATGATTCGGGCACGTTGTTTAAGCTTGGAGCTGTCGAGTCTTGGACGGTTGCCTTTAATTCCAACGGCGGGTCTGTTTGCGATACTAAGTTTGTTGCTACGGCCGATGGCAAGCTGGTCAAGCCGGCCGATCCGACGCGCGACGGCTACACTTTCGGCGGTTGGTATGCCGATGAGGCTTGCATGCAGGCGTATGACTTTAGCACGCCGGTGACGGCCGACCTGACGCTGTATGCCAAGTGGACAAAGAATGCCACCAACCCTGGCGGTAATGGCGGCGCTGGTTCCAATGGCGGCAGCGGTTCTGGTACCGGTACTGGTTCCGGCGCTGGCGCTGGCGCGGGTTCTGGCTCCGGCTCGAAGGGCGGCGCTATCGCCCCGGGTCATAAGCCGACGACCAAGACGACGGTGTCGACCAAGACCGAGACCAAGGACAACAAGTCCGACAAGAAGTCCGATTCCAAGTCCGATACGGGTGCTGTTTCCACGACCACTGCTAAGAAGTCCTCTAGTGCTTCCGAGCAGGAGACTGGCACCAATCCGCTCGCCATCGTTGGCATCGCCGCCGGCGTGATTGGCCTCGCGCTCATCGCCGTCTTCGTGCTGACCAAGCGCGGCAAGGGTGACGGTAATGCCCGATAAGCCCAAGGAGACCAGCGGGCAACAGCCCGACTCCTCGTTTATCCAGCTCGATGATCCAAAGCAAAAGGGCGCCGCTTCGGCGGCGTCCACCTCTCGTCGCAAGGCGCTCCTCGGCGTTCTGACTGCTGCATGCACCATTCTGATCGTCGTCTCGCTGGGTTTCGTCCATCCTTCCACAAGCGGTGCCTGGTCCATCGACTGGATCATTCAGACCGTGACGGGGGAGAGCGTCGTCACCAAGGACACCAAGGCGTCTGGCTCGACTACGACTTCGGGCGAGGCCAGTTCCAAGGATTCCAAGTCATCGAATGACGCAAAAGATGAGTTCAAGGGTTCGAACGACGGCAAGGACGATTCCGAGTCTTCGGACAAGGAATCGGACAAAAACTCGGATAGCAAGAAGTCCGAGGACCAGGACGGCAAGAAGTCTGGCGATAAATCCGCTGCCCAGAATACGGGAGCCGGCGATACTTCCAAGGTGTCTGGTGGTGCTTCTTCGGGCGGTGGCCAGTCGTCTAATGGAGCCTCATCCTCTAATGGTGGAAACGCCTCCTCGGGCGGCCAGAGCGGCTCGCAGGAGTCCAACTACGTTACGGTGACGGTTTCGGTCACATCAAGCGCCGTGGGCAATCCTGTGTCTTCTGGTGGCACCTTCACCTTTAACGAGGGCGCTACGGCCTACGATGCCCTGTGCGCGCTGGGCCTTTCTGTCAACGCACATGGCTCGTCGTACGGCACGTATGTCTCCGCGATTGGTGGTCTGGCCGAGAAACAGTACGGCGGTACGAGCGGCTGGATGTACTCCGTCAACGGTGCAACGCCTATGACGGCCTGCAGCAACTACGTTCTCTCCAACGGTGACAACGTGGTTTGGTATTACGTAACAGGCTAGGGGCCTCGACATAGCGCGCCAGACGGGCGGTTCGGACAAACATCCGGGCCGCCCGTTTTTCATGCGAATTGGACTGGGTTGCCGGGGACCTCGACAAATAAAAAACCGGTTGGAATAGGAATTCCAACCGGTTATACATTCAAGCAAATAGTGAATCGACTACGACCGTGCGCCCTCAAGGAAGAAGCGACGGCTAAAGTAGTTGTACCAGGTGACGAGGAACGTTGCGATGGCCTTCATAGCCTGGTAGCCGATGCTCAAAAACGTGACACCCACAAACATGTACAGGTCGTTGAGGCCCAGACCGATCACCGACAGGATGGTGAAGATCGTGAACTCGCGCTTGCGGCTCATGCCCTCGCGATGGTCGAACACGTACTTCATGCTGAGCCAGTAGTTGACCACGACGGACGTGATGAACGAAACCGTGGTGCTCATCAAAAAGTCGAGGTGGAAAAGCTCGACGAGCGCAATGAGCATACCCCAGTCGATGCCAAAGGAGATAAGACCCACGACAGCGAACTTGAGGAACTGCTTGGTATGAGGTTGTGCCAGCGCCTTGCGCACGTAATCACATCCAATGCGTTGATGAATCGAGCAGGGATACTTTAGAGCTTTTGCAAGGGAAACGTAAGGTCTTTGCCAAGAACTATACGAACTCGCCAAATTTTCAAGAGCTAATCCGCAAACGTTGAAAAATTGCCCGTAAACGAGCGGCGCCCACGGACGATACTGCGCTGAGTGCGCGTTGTCCGTGGGCGCCGTAATGCTGCAGGGGTGTGGAGCTATTTTGTCTCCTCGCCCTCCAGGAAGATCTTGCGCGTTACAAAGTTGTAGACCATGACCAGTGCGGTAGCGCAAATCTTGGCGATATTGGCCTCGAGGCCCAGACCGGCGTTGAGGGCCAGCACCATGCCGTCGTTGAGCGCCAGGCCAATAACGGACAGCACGACAAAGATGATGAACTCGCGGCGGCGGCTCATGCCCTCCTTGTGTGCAAACACGTACTTCATGCTCGCAACGTAGTTAAAGATGAGCGAGACGATAAAGCCGCTGGTGTTGGCGATCAGGATGTTAAGGCCCAGACCGTAGTGGAGCAGATTCATGATGCCAAAGTCGATGACGGTGGCAATGACGCCGACGACGCCAAACTTCATGATCTGCGCAAGGAGCTTTTGCATGGTACCTGCCTTAGGGTGGCGCCGCTGCGCCGCGGGGATGACAAACTCAGCAAGTTTAGCCAATCCCCGCAAGCGGGGCTAGGCGCGCTTCTCGATAGCACCGTTTCTATATGCATCGAGCAGTTGGCGTAGGTCCTGGATCTGGCTGCGGATCTTGGCGCCGGTATCGGTGTCGCTCACCATGCGGCGACGGTCGGCCTCGTCAAAGCGGTTGGTCTCGCTTTCGATATCGATGTTGCGGGTGAGCGCCTCGGCAACGGTGGTAAAGGCCTGGTGCGACTTGAGGCGGCATCCTCGCGAGCTCGAGATGAGCGTGTAGCCGGCGATGCCCGTTTTGGGATGGTAGGCGCGACAGAAACCGCCGTCGATGACCAGCAGCTTGCCGTTGGCGCGGATGGGCTGCTCGCCCTTGGTGGTTTTAACGGGCGTGTGGCCGTTGATGATGTGACCGGTCGGCGAACATGCCATGGGCGCGACACCAAACTCGCGCATGATGTCGTCGCAGACCGAGGGCGACTTGGTAAGCGTAAAGTACGGGTCCATCGGCTCGACCCAGGTGCTCTTATCGGCGATATAGGCGCGCTCAAAGGTACGCACCAGGCGTCCGCTGGCGGGCGAATTAAAGCCAATCCACAGGTACCACATCCAGTCGAGAGCATCGCGGTCGCCCACGCGCCAGGCGCGGCGGGCGATATGGTCGCAAAAATCAAAATAATCGCGGCCGGCGTGCCAGGTGCCCAGACAGTTCATGCTGCCAAAGGTGCCGTCTTCGTTGAGCGGTACGCAGCCGTGGAACAGCAGATTCCCGTTGGCGACCTTGTACATCGAGCCGTGGGAATAGAGGAAATCGATATGGCGATGCAGGTGATCGGCGGTGACAAACTCGGACACGAGCTTGTCGATGATGTGCTGCTCTTGGGGCGTGAGCGAATAGGGGTCCGCCGGGTCGACGGTGGGGAAGTCATTGGTCGTGAGCTGCCATACGCTGCCGTCGGCGAGCGTGACCGTGCCGGTGTCGTGATCGATCTTGTCGAGCAGCAGGCGGTCGACCATATCGAACTCGGGGTGGCGCTGGATAATCTGACCCTCGAGCTTAAAGAGCAGCACATTGATGGCTTTGATGAGCGGGCTGATGGACTCGTCGGCGGTATAGGTGGCGTCGGCGAAGGCGACGAGCTCACGCAGCGAGATGCCGTAGTCGTTCTCGAGGATTTCGTAGTTGTCGTAGCGCAGGTTGTTGCGCAGCACCGTGGCGATGCAGGCGGGCTCGCCGGCTGCGGCGCCCATCCACAGCAGGTCGTGGTTGCCCCACTGGATGTCGAGTGAATGGTAGGTGAGCAGGCGGTCCATAATCTTGGCAGCGCCGCCGCCACGGTCGAAGATATCGCCCACCAGGTGCAGGTGGTCGACAGCCAGGCGCTTGATGAGCGAGGCAAGCGACTCGATAAAGTCGTCGGCGCTGGCGGTCTCCAGGATGGACTCCACGATGCGCTCGTGATAGCGCACGCGATAGTTGTTCTCGTCCGGGTGCGTGTGCAACAACTCGTCGATGATATAGGCGTAATCGCGTGGGATGGCCTTACGCACCTTGGAGCGCGTATAGCGGCTCGAAAGCGAGCGAGCGACCATAATGAGCTGGTCGAGCATTGTCTTGTACCAGGTGGGGGAATCCTCGTGCTGGCTGCGGACCAGCTTGATCTTCTCGCGCGGGTAGTAGATGAGCGTGCACAGCTCACCCTTTTCGTCAAAGGAGAGCGTTTCGCCAAAGATCTCGTCGACATGCTCGCGCACGACGCCCGAGCAGTTGTTGAGGATGTGCATAAAGGCTTCGTACTCGCCGTGCACGTCGCTCATAAAATGTTCGGTGCCCTTGGGTAGGTTGAGGATGGCCGAGAGGTTGATGATCTCGGTGAACGCGGATTGCTCGGTGGGGAACTGTCTCGACAGCAGGCGCAGATACTTAAAGTCTTGCGGATTGCGATCGAATGCGACCATGAAACACCTTCCGATGTGGTTGGTAAAACTGATAAACAGCGTCAAATGTTTATCAGTATGCGCCGCTTTTGTTTCGATTGGGGATAGGCGGCCGAATTGTTGGCCGAACGGTTTGATAAATCGATTTAGTTGAGGTAGATATGGCGGTTGGGTGGAGACGTAGGGTCGTTTTTACAGACGCATGCCGCTGGGGTCGATAGAGATGATGACGGTAAAGATGTTCACTACCTCTGGCTCTATTTGGTAAATAGTGAACATATGTACCGTATGTAGGCTCACTGTGCGATAATTTGCGCAGCAATGAGTAAGGAGCCTCATATGAGTGATTTTGTCCTGACCTGTGAATCTGCCGCCGACCGAACTCGGGAGTTCTTTGCGTCGCGCAATATCCCTGTCGTGTGTTTTCATTACGAGATCGACGATGTTGTCTATACGGACGATCTGTATCAGTCAATTACGCCGGACGAGTTTTTTGCCCAGATTGCCGCGGGTGCCATGCCCAAGACGTCTCAGGTGAGCGTGGGTGAGTATGAGGAGTTTTGGGAGCCGATTGTTGCCGAGGGTAAAGACGTGCTGCACCTGACGTTGTCGTCGGGTATTTCGGGCACGTATGGATCGGCCTGCGTTGCGGCACAGATGCTCGCGGATCGCTATCCTCAGGGCGGCAAGGTGCGCGTCATCGATTCGCTGGCGGCGTCTTCGGGCTTTGGCCTGTTGCTGGAATATGCCGCCGACGTGCGCGATAGCGGGGCTTCACTCGATGAGACGGCTGCCTGGATCGAGGAGCACAAGCTCAACCTGCACCACTGGTTCTTCTCGACCGATCTGTCGAGCTACCTGCGCGGCGGTCGCATTTCGGCTGCGAGCGCGATCATCGGCACGGCGCTTAAGATTTGCCCACTTATGACGGTCGATTGCGAAGGTAGGCTGTCGCCACGTGAAAAGATACGCACTAAGAAGCGCGCGATTTCCGAGATGGCTAAGACCATGTTGGCACACGTGCAGGACGGTGCGGATTATTCGGGTAAGTGCATCATGTCGCACTCGGCGTGCCGAGAGGATGCCGAGGCAGTTGCGGCTCTGATTGAGGAACAGGTTCCGCAGCTCAAAGGCAAGATTGAGATCAACAGTATCGGTGCTCTGATTGGTTCGCACACCGGGCCTGGTACGGTGGCGCTCTTCTTTATGGGCGACAAGCGCGTGGATTAATTTGCCCCATCACGTCGCCGCATGATTGCTCAAACGAAAACGGCCCGCCTTACGTTTGTGGGGCGGGCCAAGTTGTTTTGCTAGCGTTTCTTTCCGCGGAAGAAAAAGCCGTGTAGTGACGGCTTGAGGCCGCGGTTGGCGCGACGTTCCTCAACGCGCTCGTGGATCGAGGCGACGCGCTCGATGACCTCGTCGGGAATTGGCACGTCGGGATTCATATTCTCGACCTGACTGACCTCGGCGGCGGCGACCTGATCAATAATGGGTACATTTTCGCGCGAAATAACGGGCGTGGCGTCTTCTTTCATCTTGCGATAACGCTGCATCATGTCGGTCTGTAGCTGTTGTGCCGAAGGCGGCGTCCAGATGATGGCGTTGGCGCCGGCGGCGATGGTCTCGCGAATGCTTTCGGGCGTCTTGCCGCCCGGCGCGATGAGCGGCAGGTTGGGATAGTGCTCGCGCAGCTCGCGCAGGACCTGCGGCGTGTTCTTACCGGCTGCGATGTTGAGGATCTTGGCGCCGGCGCGCACTTTGGCGTGAGCATCGTCGTCGCAACGAACGACCGTGGCGATGACGGGGATGTCGGCGATGTTAGTGATGTGCTCGACCATCTCGGCGGTGGCGGGGGAGTTGACCACGCAGCCCGCCGCGCCCTGCATCTCGGAGACGGCTGCCATCTGCACGGAGCGCTTGCCGGTGGTGGTGCCACCGCCCACGCCTACAAAGACCGGGCACTCGGCGACGGTCAGCAGCGCCTGCGTAATGGCGGGCTGCGGCGTGAAAGGGTAGACCGCAAAGACAGCATCGGCATTGGAGTTGCGGATAACCGCGACATCGGTGGTGTAAATGAGTGACTTGATGCGGCGGCCAAAGAGCGTAAAGCCGCTGGCCTCCTCGATCTCATCGGGCATGCGGAGGGCCGCCTTGCGCAGACGCCCGTCGATGGGCAGCGGCTCCATGGGCAAAAGGCCATTGGGAGTTACGGCTACCTGGGGCTCGGTAAATTCGTCCGCAAGCTCAACCTCGGAAAAATCGACCGAGGCGACGATGTCCTCGTGAACCTCGGCGGGAACATCGATTGGGGCTTGGTCGTTTGTCGCGGTGGGCGTGTCGAAGGAGCTGGTGCCGACGAAGGCGTCGACGCGCTCGTTTAGATCGTTGAGGGTATCCATGGAGGCTCGATTCTATGTGATGACGGCCGGCAGGGTGCCGGCAGCACTGTGCTTGCTAAATCGTTTGACGAGTTGATTTTTCCCCGCCGCGTCATCCGTTAGACCGAAGGGCCGGCGAACGTGAAGGAGCTGTGGTGGCGGGAATCGAGGTGCTATCTTGAAAGTCCCGTATGCAAAAGAAAGGTGACGCGGTATGGAATTCTCGGCAATGTTGGGCTCGATTGGCCTGTGTGTGGGCGCAATCGTTGCCGCCGCGGTCATCTACTTTGTGGTCACGGCCATTAAGGGTAAAAGGGCCGAACGCAAGGAGCGCGCGATGCTTAAACAGCATCGCGACCAGCGGGGCAAACGCGCACGGAGATAGCTTGTTGAGTTTTGGATTCGTGCGCTAGCTGCGTTTTCGGATCAGGGCAATGTAGAAGCCCTCAAAGTCGCGGCTAGGCGGAATGGTGAGCGTGCCGGGCATACCGTTGGCGACGGACGAGACATGGCCGGCGGCGATGGCCTCGGTGAGAGCGTTGGACTCGATACGTGGCTCCTCACCAGCTTCCTGGGCGCGGCGTGCCTCACTTTCGCTTGGCGTGCCGTCGAGGGGGATGAGCTCGCAGTCCATATGCTTGTCGAGGGCCTCTTGCAGGGCATCCTCGTTTTCCTGCGGCAAGATCGAACAGGTTGAATAGACCAGCGTGCCACCCGGTTTGAGGGCCCCCAAGGCGCGGTCCAGAAGCGCGCGCTGCGAGCGGGCGCATTTGTTGAGCAACTGCTCGGTGAGGCCGCGTAGGCTCTTTTCGTTGTCGCTGATAACGGTGCCCGTGCCGGTGCAGGGGGCGTCGAGCAGGATACGGTCAAAGCGGAAGAACTCGTCAAGCTCGCGCGCGTCAATGCGCATGACAGGCACGTTTTTGGCGCCCTGACGATGGAGGTTAGATTCGAGCTTTTCGGCGCGGGGGATGCTCATCTCACAGGCGGTGAGGTGTGCCTGTCCCTGCGTGAGGGCGGCGATCTGCGTCGTCTTGCCGCCGGGGGCCGCACACATGTCCAGGATGTCCTCGCCTGCCTGGGCGCCCAGGACCAACGGCGGCATCATGGACGACAGGCTCTGCAGATAGATTTTGCCGTCGCGGTAGATGTCGAGGTCCCACAGATCGGATACCTGAGCCTCGGGCAGGATAAAGGCGTCTGGGTACCAGGCGACGGGGTTGTGGGCGATGCCGGCTGCGTCGAGCGCCGCAGCGATGTCCTCGGCTGTTGCCTTGAGCGTGTTGGCGCGCAGCGTGACCGGGCGTGCGGCTGCGGCGCCAAAGCCTTCGATCATGAGGTCGGCATCGGCGGGCGCATAGGCGCCGGCGACCGTGTCGACCATAAAGCGCGGCAGGTCGACGGCGGAGGGTTGGGCGGCAAGCTGGTCGGAAAGCTCGGTGGCAGCAAACTGCCTAAGCTTGAGCTCAGGCTTAACCTGCTTTTTCTGCTTACGACGACGCGGCTTGGACATCCGTCTTTCCTTCCTGTTCCACTCAAGTAGTCAATTTGGGACGGGGCTTTTTTAGCTATCCCGTCTGTTTTGGCAAGCGCTGCAGCCAAGGATGGGACGGGTAGCTAAAAAAGCCCCGTCCCAAATTGACTACTGCGCCTTGCCGGTTGTCTAGTACTGGCTCTCGTGCTTGCTGAAGAAGTCGAAGCGCGGGGGCAGCGGCTTCACGCGGTGCTCGCCGGGCTTCTCGCCCAGGCTCTCTACGAACTCGTCCGTGGAGGCAAAGATGTTATCCCAGCTAAAGAAGGCGACCGGGTCGACGTCGAAGTACTCGCAGATGAGCTCGCAGCCGGCCGGCACAATGCCGTGCATGAGGACGGTCGCCACGCGCAGCTCGGTAAAGGCGTCGATGAGGGCCTGCGTCATGGCGGCGTTGGCCTCGGCGCCCTCGAGCTTGTTGGCGGCCTTGGAGGCGTCGCTCCAGCGCTTGTTGGCGGCACGCAGGTAGTCGTCGCACACGGCGAGCGCGCGGTGTGTCTCGAACTTGTACATGGCCTGCTCAAAGGCAAGGGCGGCCTGCTCGGCAGCCTCGACCACGGCGGCAGAGGCCGCGCCGGCAGGAATGCAGCCGTTGCGATAGGGGCTCTCGTCGCCTTCCTTGACGGCAACGCCGTAGAAGCAGCTGCGGGCCAGGCGGTTGAACACGCCGGTCAGCAGCGCGCTCTCCTTAAGGGCCGGGTCGATAACGCGCTTGTCGTCGCAGGCGCGCACCTCGTTGCCGTCCTTGTCCTTGCCGGTCACGCGCGTGTCGTATGCCTTGGGGCTAAAGCTCACCGGCTTCTCGGACAGGCCGAGCGACAGCCAATGCGCGCGCATCTGCTCGCAGGTGTAGTGGTTGAGCAGATCGTCTGCCGGCGGGGGAGGCGTCTGCGAGGACGAGCTGGCCTTTTTGCCCATGTAGAGCAGGTGGTAGCAGGCACTGACGGTGCTCTGCGTGAGGTCCCAACCCAGGGCCTCCCACATGGCGGTCTGCGCGATGCAGTAGAAGTAGATGTTGTCCTGACCGATGAACTGGTAGATCTGAGCGTCGTCAGAGCACCACCAGTCGCGCCAGTCGAGCGAGCTGTGCTGGTAGGTGGGCACGGGGACCTGCGTGGAATCGGCGGCTGGCTCGCCCATGAGGGCGGCATCCTGGGCGGCAACGCCCTCGGTCACGCCGGCGGCTTTGGCATCGCGCGCGAGCACGGTACGCGTATAGCTGATGGGCGCCCACAGGCTCTCGGGCCAGCACCAGCAGGTGACGTCGGAGACGCCATCGACCTCGGGCACCGGAACGCCCCAGTCGATGTTGCCGGTGATGCGGAAGGGCACGAGCGCCTTGCCGCTGCGGAAGCGCACGCCACCGTTGGCGAGCACTGCGTGGGCATCGTCGCGCTCCTTCCAGCTGGGGAAGGTGACGGTAAAGCTGCTCTTGTTGCCCTCGGGCTCCAGCACGGTGTGCTCGGGAAGCTGATCCTCGACGGCATCGAAGGCCTCGCGGAACTTATTCTGAATGTAGAGCTGAGCCGGCAGCAGCCATTCCTCCATGGTCTTGGAGACCACGGAGCGAACCTGCGGGTTCTGGGCGAGCTTGGCGGTATAGGTCTTCATAAAGTCGAGGTAGGCCGGCAGGTCAAAGTAGAGGTTGTCGACCGGGCGCAGCTCGGGCACCTCGCCGGTGAGCTGGCTCTTGGGCGCGATGAGTTCCTCGGGCTCAAACTGGTGGCCCAGGTCGCACTCGTCGGCATAGGCCTTCTCGGACTTGCAGCCCTGAATGGGGCAGCGGCCGATCACCTGGCGGCCGTTGAGGAACGTGCCGGCCTTGGCGTCGTAGAACTGCAGCGTGGAGCGCTTGGAGATGGTGCCCTGCTCGTGCAGGCGCTCGATAATCTCGGCGGTAACCTCGTTGTGAATCTGCGCGGCAGGCTCAAGACCCGAGCCGCCGTAGATATCGCAGCTGATGTTGTAGTTGTTGAGGGTCGCGGCCTGGCGGGAGTGATTGGACTCGACGTACTCGGCGATGGACTTGTCGTAGCCTTCGTTCTCCTTGAGCTTGCGGTAGCTCTCCATGATGGGCGAGCCGTAGCAGTCGGTGCCCGAGGTGAAGATGACGTTCTCGCGGCCCAGGCGGTCGCGCAGGAAGCGGGCGAAGAAGTCGGCCGGGACAAAGACGCCGCCGACGTGGCCAAAGTGCAGGCCCTTGTTGCCGTAGGGCTCGCCAGCGGTAACGATGGCGCGGCGCGGCCAGCTGGGACGGTCGTTCATGGAGTATTTAGATGCCATGGGACTCCTTCGCATAGGTGAAAGCGCGGCTGGCGCAAGGCCTGGCGGCGCGGTGGTCAATTCGTGCATATCGTTCGACATTATCGCACATGCGGGTAGGTGCGTGGCAGGGGCGCTATCCTAAGATGCTATGAATGAGATTTCCAACATACATGCGTTTGAGGACGAGGATTTTCTGCACGCCTGCTTCGTGTGGGGGATGGCCGTGCTTGGCGTATTTGCCGTGTGCTTGGTGCCGGTGTTTATGCTGCTGGGCGGGCCTGCGGACTTGGATGCGGCTGAAGCGGGCGGCTGGACGGGAGTCGTGGGCTGGATAGTCGGCTTAGCTGCGGTTTCGGCGGCGGCATTTGCCGTGCACGAGCTGTTACACGCCGCGTTTTTTAAGCTGTTGGCGCCTGCGGGCGCGCATGTGACCTTTGGGGCGAATCGCGAGACGGCGATGATCTACGCCTGTGCCGAGGGCGTTGTGTATTCGCGCCGGCGCTACATTGCCATTTGCCTGGCGCCCACGGTGATCCTGACGGCGGCGTTTGCCTTGGGGTTAGCATTTTCGGGCTATCCGCTGCTGTGCTACCTGGCGGCTGGCCTGCATTTGTCGGGCTGTGTGGGCGACTGGTATTACGTGTGGACCATTTTGCGCGACCGCCGCATTGCCGCCTGCGAGGACACGTCCTTTGGCGTACGCTTTTTCGCAAAGTAGTCTTTTTGGGACGGGGCTATTTTGACTACTTTCCTGTTGATGCAGATATTTGGAACTGCTTTACATCAAAAGTAGTCAAAATTGCCCCGTCCCAAAAAGACTACCCTGGGCAAAGATTGGGAGGAGATGTCCATGAAGCCGTTGTTGCTGCATGCTTGCTGCGCGCCGTGCTCGCTTGAGCCGGTTCGCCTGCTGCGCGAGGAGGGGTTTGAGCCCACGATCTGCTGGACTAACCCCAATATTCAGCCGCACGATGAATGGCGGCGGCGTCTGGACGAGCTGCGCCGGTGGTGTGCCGACGGCGACATCGAGCTTATCGAGGCCGGAGAGGACCGTGAGCGCTGGGAGGCCGGCGTGGCCCCGCTGGGCGCCGATCGGCCCCGTCGCTGTCGCACGTGCTATGCCCTACGCCTGGCCGAGGCATGCCGTGTGGCTCAGGAGCGCGGGTTTGAATATGTAGGCACGACGCTCGCTGTCTCGCCCTATCAGCTGTTCGAAACGTGCAATGATGTGCTCGAGCGCCTGGCTGCCGCCCGCGGGCTCACGCCGGTGATTCGCGATTTTCGCCCGTATTATCCCGAGGCCACGCGTCGTTCGCGCGAGCTGGGCATGTATCGGCAGAACTACTGTGGCTGCCGCTTTTCGGCCGTCGAGGCGGCCATGGACCGCGCCCGCATCCGTGACGAGCGCAAAGCTTCCAAATAGTAGTTCTTTTGAGCTGGCAGCCTGCTAGGATGTAAGCGGACTTTAGCTATATAAGGAGAATCCGACGTGTCTATGCGTACTGATGATTTTGACTATAACCTGCCCGAAGAGCTCATCGCCCAGGCTCCTGCCGAGCCGCGTGACTCCTGCCGCCTGCTGGTGGTGAATCGCAAGGGATCTGAGGCGGGAACGCCGCTGGAGCACGGCGGTACCGTTGAGCACCGTATCTTCCGTGACATCATCGACTATATCGAGCCGGGCGACGTACTCGTCATCAATCAGACGCGCGTGATGCCGGCCCGTCTGATCGGTCGCAAGGCGGGCTCGGGCGGCGTGGTCGAGACGCTGCTGCTTAAGCGCCGCGAGGACGTGGATCCACTGGGTCACGTGTGGGAGTGCCTGGTTAAGCCTGGCAAGCGTCTGAAGCCCGGCGCTCAGATTGAGTATCGTGCCGGTGGCGCCCATGCGCCCGAGGGGGCTCCCGTGGTGCTGACGGCCGAGGTCGTCGACTTTGTTACCGATAGCCGCGGCGGACGCCTGGTGCGATTTGAGCCGGCCGGTTGCAATGCCGCCGGCGACCCGCGCACGCTCGACGAGGCCATCCATGCTGCCGGCCACGTGCCGCTGCCGCCCTACATTACCGATTACGAGGGCGATCCCGAGAAGTACCAGACCGTCTATGCCATGAAGGAGGAGCACTCGGCTGCCGCCCCCACGGCGGGCCTGCACTTTACCCCCGAGCTCATGGCTGCTATCGAGGCCAAGGGTGCGAAGTTCGCCGCTGTCGAGCTCGAGGTGGGCATCGATACCTTCCGTCTGGTGGAGGAGGACGACCCCATGCAGCACGTCATGCACACCGAGCGCTACCACGTGTCGCAGGAGGTTGTCGACGCCGTGCACAAGGCCAAGGCCGAGGGTCATCGTGTGATCGCCGTCGGCACCACCGCAGTGCGTTCGCTCGAAAGCGCCTTTGATGCGGATGCCCCGGTGTTCGATCCGGCTGTGACGGCGCGCTATTTTGAAGGCCGCGAGGACGGCGCCGACACGCTCGGCCGCGGTGACATCGTGGTGCGCGAGAATGCGACGACACAGCTCTACCTCATGCCCGGCTCGACCTATCACGTGGTCGACGCGCTGATCACGAACTTTCACGTGCCGCGCTCTACGCTCATGATGCTCGTGAGCGCGCTTGCCTCCCGCGACCAGATCATGGATGCCTACGCCGCCGCCATCGAGGAGCGTTACCGCTTCTTCAGCTTTGGCGACGCGATGCTCATTTGTTAGTTACGCGGTTCTACGAACCGCGTAACCACCTGACGCTGCCAAAGCATCGGCCTTGCCTTGGCTGTCAATGTGGCACTCATTGGGGACGTACTTAAATGAGTACCTGCGGAATGAGAGTGGATAATCTCCCGTTTTTGGCCCTTCTGCGGGCTCAAAGTGGGAGATTATCCACTCTCATCATTGATTAGTCGTTGGGGACGTTCTTGTTTGACTGGTCGTTTAAGAACGTCCCCAAAGACTACTTGGTGCCCTGCCTACTTGCTTGCGAACAGCCAGACTAGGATGATCACCAGGATTGCGGCGACGATGCAGACGATGGCGCCGGTGAATTTGATGCGGGAGTCGCGGGTACGTTCGCGCACCGCGTCCTCGGCGGCCTCGAGCTGGGCGACTTCTCGCTCGGTCTCGGCGTGCTCGGCTTTGTCTCGGGCCAAGGATCCTGCAAGCGACTCAGTGATCTCTGGGTGGTCGTGCACCTCGGTCGCCTGTTCGATGATCGACTGCGCATGTGCGGCATCTGCTTGGGCATTGGCGATGGTCTGCTCCTGGTCACGGCGTGCCTTGTCCTCGGCAGTGATCTTCTCGCGCAGCTCGCGCTGACGAGTCGCGGCGGCCGTTTTCGCCGTCTGCAGCTCGTCGCGCGCGGCATCGGCTTCGGTCGTCACGGCTTGGTGCGCGCGCTTTGCGTCGGCGATAGGGGCTTGAGCCTGCTCGACGGCCTGCTCGGCTGCGGCAAGCGAGTGCTCAAGGTCGGCGGTGATACGCGGGACATCTTCTTCGGCTTTACGCAGGGCATCTGCCGTGTCGGAGATCTGCATCGAGAGCTCGCTGGTGCGCACCGTATAGTTGGCGGGATTTGCCGAGGGATTGCGTTGCAGCTCGGCATACTCATGACGCAGCGTCTCGAGCTGGGCGCGCGTGGCGTCGACGGTTTGTTGTGCGGCCGCAATGCCGGCGTCTCGCTCGGTCTTCACCTTGTCGCGGATGCGCTTGGAATCCTCAAGACGTCGAACGAGGCGGTTGCCGGTCTCGCGCGAGCTCGCCTCGCGGGCCTCCACGGCGTCGAGCGCGGCCTTCAAGCGGAGTTCAGTCGCGTCATCCTCTGTCTTCATTTGTTCGAGCTGGCCCTTGAGCTCTGTCGCCTTGGCGGCGTGGGCATCACGGTCAATCTCAGCGGCCGCTGCAGTCTTTTGGGCCGTGGCAATCGCTTGGCGCTGGTCGGCGACGATCTGGTCGTAGCGGCCTGCGATATCCTGGCGCGTCTCGAGTTCCTCGGCCTGATCGGCAATGCGCTGCTCAAGTTCGGCCAAGTGGGCGCGGGCGTCGGAAAGTGCCTTTTTCGCGGCGTTCATCTCACGCATGGCCGAGGCGCCCTGGGCGATAAAGGTGCCCACGGCGTTCGCAGTGTTCGAGACAGCGGTCCCCAGATCGCGGCTCGCGGCAGGGGAATGCGGGGCGGTCGGGCGAGCGGTGTCGGCATCATCCGCATCGGCAGCCTGCGGCGCGGCGATATTGCCGGTACCGCCCTCGACCACAGAAAAGCCTGCTGCGTGCGGATCGACCGCGTCGGCGCCAATCGTGGGGTGCTCGAGCTGCAGAAACGAGGGCATGGTGCTGCCCTGGTCGGCGACCGGAGTCTCGCCGGGCACGAAGGTCGAGGCCGCCTCGGCGGCCTCCTCTTCCTCGGCGTCCACGTCGGCATCGGCGACGGCGTCTTTCATCGCTTTGACAGCATCCATCATGGAGTCCATGACGGCATCGAGCTCTTCTTCCGAAGACACCTCGATGGGGCCCGCCGCCTGTGGTGCGGGTCCCGTGTCGGGTTCGGCATGGCTCAGCTCCGGCTGCTCGCTTTCGTCATGCTCGACAGTATCGTCTGTGTCTGTTGCCTTGTCTGCACCGGCGTGCGCATCGGTGGAGACGTCGACGCAGGTAGGAGTATCGCAGTCGTCGACGGCGTCTGCTGAATCATCAATATGCTGTTGAGTCTGGGGGTCCAGCTCGTCTGTCATAGGCATGTGCTCCTCATCGTTGTTTGTCACCCTATGATAAAGTTTCGCGCCGACATCCCACGCGCCGCAGCAAAGTTTCAAAACGTGTTCGATGGCTCGATCTGATAACAATAACTCGGCCGCTTTATCCAGTTTTTACTTGACAATCCCTTCGCCGAACGACGTGGTGCCGTTCGCCTACCGCGGTCTTTTATTTTCGCTTGAACACGCTAAAGTTACATTCCAGCTTTTGGCGCGTGAATTTGGATGCGCGCAGTCGGCGGGCGTGTCCGCCGCGATTTGAAAGGACTTTATATGGGACTTTTCACTGGTAAGACCGTAATCGTCACCGGCGGCGGCAAGGCCACGCTTAAGGACGGCTCCGCTGGCTCCATCGGCTACGGCATCGATATCGCATTTGCCAAGGAGGGCGCAAACCTCGTCATTACCGGCCGCAACGTTGCCAAGCTCGAGGCCGCCAAGGAGTCTCTCGAGGCGGAGTACGGCGTCAAGGTGCTGCCTGTTCAGGCCGATGTCTCGGCTGGTCAGGACAACGAGGCCGTCGTGCAGAACGTTATCGACAAGGCGATTGAGGAGTTCGGTCGCATCGACGCCGTCGTCAACAACGCTCAGGCCAGCGCTTCGGGTGTGACCATCGCCGACCACACTATGGACCAGTTCAACCTGGCCATTTACTCTGGCCTGTATGCCACCTACCTGTACATGCAGAAGGCCTATCCGCACCTGAAGGAGACCAAGGGCTCCGTGGTCAACTTTGCCTCGGGCGCCGGCCTGTTTGGCAACTATGGCCAGTGCAGCTATGCTGCCGCCAAGGAGGGCATCCGCGGCCTGACCCGCGTCGCCGCCAATGAGTGGGGTCCCGACGGCATCAACGTCAACATCGTGTGCCCGCTTGCTTGGACCGCTGCGCTCGAGAACTTCCAGGATGCCTATCCCGAGGCGTTCAAGGCCAACGTCCACATGCCGCCGGCGGGCCACTACGGCGACGTCGAGAAGGAGATCGGCCGCGTGGTCGTTCAGCTCTGCGGCCCCGACTTTAAGTACATGAACGGCGAGACCGTCACCCTCGAGGGCGGCATGGGCCAGCGGCCGTAGGGTTACGCGGTTTTACCAAACTGCGTAACAGCTCGACGCTGCGCGGGCCGCATTTGGACAATCTGACGTTCAACTTCAAGGGCGCGACCAGAAGGTCAGCGCCCTTTCGTTTCACGTCACCTTGCCTCAAATGCGGCCCGCTCGCTGACTTATGCTCAACCTGCGGCGCCATTTTGCTTGAAGGCACCTTGCTCACTTTGGCGGGTTTTCGCTGGATGTAGTCGTTGGGGACGTTCTTAAATGACTAGTCGAAAGGGACGCTCTTGCCGGCACTTGGGGACAGTCCCTGAGTGCCGGCAGATTGGGGCACTCCTTTGTCAGGCTGCCCTGAAGACTGTCCCCAACAGCTAGTCGTTTAAGAACGTCCCCAACGACTAGTCGTTTAATGCACCAGTTTCTGTCGAGTCGGTGCTTCTTGCGGGTTGCCCGTATAATGGTTTGCGTATGAGCCGCAACCAAGGAGTTCCAGTTTATGGATCAAAACCTGTTTAAATTCGACCTGATCGCCGAGGATCCGACGACGCACGCGCGTGCCGGTGTGCTGCACACCCCGCACGGTGACATCGAGACACCGATCTTTATGCCCGTGGGCACCAAGGCAAACGTCAAGGGCATCCCCACCGAGACCGTCAAGCAGCTCGGTGCGCAGATCGTGCTCGCCAACACCTACCACCTGTCTATGCGTCCCGGCGAGGACACCATCGCCGAGCTGGGCGGACTGCACAAGTTTATGAACTGGTATGGTCCCATCCTCACCGATTCGGGCGGCTTCCAGGTGTTCAGCCACAACGACGCCGTCAAGCTCACCGACGAGGGCGTGCGCTTTATCGTCAACGATTACGACGGCCGCCACGTGTTCTGGACGCCCGAGGACAACATGGAAATCGCCATGAAGCTTGGCTCCGACATCTGCATGCAGCTCGACCAGTGCCCGGGCTATCCCGCCACGCGCGCCTACGTTGAGCGCGCCGTTGAGCTGTCGAGCATGTGGGCCGAGCGCTGCTATAAGGCTCACACCCGCGATGACCAGGCGCTCTTTGGCATCGTTCAGGGCGGTATGCACCTGGACCTGCGCCTTCGCTCGCTGCGCCATCTGGAGGAGTGCGGCGATTTTCCGGGTTATGGCATCGGCGGCTACTCGGTGGGCGAGGACCACGAGACCATGTTCGAGACGCTGGCGCCGCTGGCTTCCGAGTACATGCCTAAGCACAAGCCGCGCTACCTGATGGGCGTCGGCAACCCCACCACCCTCGTGCGCGGCGTGGGCGTGGGCATCGACATGTTCGACTGCGTGCTGCCGACGCGTACCGGCCGCATGGGCACGGCGTTTTCGAGCGAGGGTCGCCTCAACTTCCGCAATGCCCGCTTTGCGCACGACGACGGCCCCATCGATCCCACCTGCACCTGCCCGGTATGCACGGGCGGCTACAGCCGTGCGCTCATCCGCCACATGGTCACGCAAAAGGAGATGCTCGGCGGCATTTTGCTCTCGATGCACAACATCTACTACTTGCTCAACCTTATGCAGCAGGCTCGTCAGGCCATTATCGAGGGCCGTTACGGTGCGTTTGTGAGCGACTGGATGAACAGCCCTGCGGCGGTGGATTACTAAGAGCTCCGGGCTCGCTTACGAGCTGTTCGCGGCCGGCGCCGGGCATTGCATTCGCTGGCATCGGCTGCGCGACCGCTGACCGATGGCTTGCAAGCACTTGATGCATCGTGGGTACCATACCGAATGGTTGATGTTCGGGCGGGTGTTTGGCGCATGGCGTCGACCCCGCCCGTTTTCTTTTTCTCGATAGGAGTACGCATGATTAAAAATGAGAACGTCGAGGGCGAGCCTGCCTACGACGAGACGTACCGCCGCGGTCCCGTGGTCATGCGCGGCCCCATGATTCCTAAGGACAACACCTACGCCAACCTGCTGGCACCCGAGGAGTCGACCGACTGGCTGCATGCCGATCCGTGGCGCGTGCTGCGCATTCAGGCCGAGTTTGTCGACGGCTTTGGCGCGCTTGCCGAGCTCGGACCTGCGGTGACCATCTTCGGTAGCGCCCGCACGCCCAAGACCGATCCGCTCTACAAAGCGGCACGTACCGTCGGGCGCAAGATCGCGCAACGTGGCGTGGCGGTCATCACAGGTGGCGGCCCCGGCATCATGGAGGCAGCCAATAGGGGAGCGGCGAGCGCCAACGGCAAATCGGTCGGCTTGGGGATCGAGCTCCCGCACGAGCACGGGCTCAACAAATACGTGAACTTGGGCATGGACTTCCGTTACTTCTTTGTGCGCAAGACCATGTTCGTCAAATACAGCTCGGGCGCCATCGTGTTCCCCGGCGGTTTTGGTACGCTCGACGAGATGTTCGAGGTCCTTACGCTGGTGCAGACGCACAAGGTCAAGCGCATGCCGCTCGTGCTGGTGGGCAGCGAGTACTGGCAGGGCCTGTTCGACTGGCTCAACGGCCCGGTGATGGACGCCGGTATGATCAGTCCGCTCGATCCGGATCTAGTACACATTACCGACGACCTCAACGAAGCCGTCGACATTGCGCTCAGCGGGTTGATGTAGAGCAATCGTGCCCACCGCGACATGAATATGCATGGCAATCTGATGCTTTCTAACGTCAGGTTGCCATTTATATTGGGTATACTGATGCAAAAGACGAGGGCGAGGAGGTCGCGTATGTCTACTGCAACGGTTAAGCCTACGACGGTTCGCATCGAAGAGGGGCTCAAGGAGCAGGCGACCGAGTTCTTGGATTCGGTCGGCCTCAGCCTCAATTCCTATCTCAATCTTGCCGTTCGGCAGCTTGTAAATCAGCGAAAGATTCCTTTTGAGATTGTAGGAAGGGCGGAGGTGCCCAACGAGGCGACGAGGCGTGCCATGGTGATCGCCGAGGCTCATGAATTGGGGATTCTGCCAGACGACAGCCCGTCATTCAATAACGCTGATGAGCTTATATCATTCCTCGATGAGGGCTAGCGATGTTTGAGATTGAAATCGAGGCTCAGTTTAAGGCGGATTACAAACGGACGATGCGCATCCATCCGCAGCTAAAAACCGAGTTTAAGGCGGCAGTTGCAGAGCTTGCGGCTCACGGCTCGCTTCCCGCGGAATATGGTGCCCACGAGCTTTCAAACCCGGGCGGCAACTACAACGGTCATATCGATTTCCATCTATCCGATGGCTTGGTCGACGTGGTCGTTCTCTATTTGCCGCATAAGACTAATCCTGTGATCCGGTTGGTCAGAATGGGCTCGCATGACGAACTGTTTCAGGGTTCGCACGGCTGATTGCTCGCTTATGATTCGCGAGGGAATAGTAATTGATTCACGAGCGATTGAGCAAGGCAGCTCCTATTCCACCGCAACAGCTGGGGACGTCCCGTTCGTGGCTGCGACCTCCGGTTCTCCTCTTCGCTGGATTTCGCTTAAAAGCTCGGCTGCAACTTCGCTGCTTTTGAAACGGATGCTGCAGTCTTCTTTCTTAGGAAAAGCCAGTAATGGAATAGCTCCGTACCAGACGGTTTCCTCGTCAATTACTGACGCGCACAGGCGCCCTTCGGCTTTGATGGAATAGTCGACGTTCATCTCGGCAAAAATCGCTTTTACGTCATCGCGCGGAGTCGAGGCAATTGAAATCTCAAGGGCAATCCCACGGACAATAGCGCTCGTGAGCGCGGCGGCGAGCTTCGCGAGGCATGCGGCGGATGCGTAGGGCGCGGCAATAAAAATGCTTTTCGTTGCGCTTGCGATGTCGTCCGCTAAAGCCTCCACGGCTGTTGCCGACCTAACGAGGATGTTTCGATCGGCCTGTTTGTTGTCATTTGCTGCAAAGACTTCATACCCCAGCTTGGCATAGGTCTTGAGTCTCTTCTGGTACATACGCGCGAGCATGGGTATCGACAAATCAACATAGTCGAATATCTCAACCCGCTGCTTGCCCTCGTGACTTCTATGTAGTCTGCCTGCCTGCTGCGTTATGCTGCCGTCCCAAGATATCGGTGTGGCAATGAGCAGAGTGTCAAGGTAAGACAGGTCGAAGCCCTCGCCCAGAAGGCCTTCGGTTGCGATGATAATTCGATGCTCATGCTCGAAGCCGGGAAGGCTGTTCAGTATTGCCTTTCTTTCTTTGGCGTCGATTTCTCCGGTTAAGAGTATGGGTTCGTGTCCGCGGCTTTGAAGCAGCCTATATAGCTCTTCGGCATGTTTTTTCCTTTTGGATAGCACAAGCGAATGTCGACCGTTTGACGCGGTATCGAGGGCATCGTCGACAATTGCTTCGTTTCTCGCTGTGTGCGCACACAGGAGATCGAGAACCTGATTAAAGGACGCCCCTGGTTTGTAGGCGGGTAGTCGAACTCCGGTAAAACGCGGCCTAACAACGCGCTGAATTCCCTGTTGGATTGCTTGCGTTTTTGGATCAATGACATGGCGAAGCGGGCCGCAGAGCATTGAGAGTGCTCGCGTGAGTCCGTCCGAGCGTTCGGGCGTCGCAGAAAGGCCGTATACATATTTGGCTGGAGCGGACTTGAGGACAAGCTCAAGCTGTGGTGCGGCTGCATGGTGACATTCATCACAGATGACGAGGCCGTAATCACGAACGAACTCCTTGGCTATTGGTTCTCCGGTCTGGGGGTCCTTGCTGGACAGAGACTGGAATGAAGCAATGTCGATGAGATGGCTTATGGCGGTTTTACCTCCTCCGATTTGGCCAATGAGCGGCGGCTGCCTTTTACTGATTCGTCCTTTTGGGGTTCGGACTGGCTTTCTGTTATCAGTAATGTCGATAAACCGTTCGAGCTGGGATTTCCATTGGGCAATGAGCGCAGTCTTGGGAACGATGACGAGCGTTGGAAGACCGATGGTAGCAATAAGATAGGCTCCGATGACGGTTTTGCCGAAACCCGTCGGTGCAGACATGATTCCGTCTTCATAGCCGAGCATCTGTTCGGCGGCAATTTGCTGTTCAGGGCGAAGAGTCCCTTTAAATGCCATCACAATTGGATTGCCAGACTTGCGCTTGTCAGAATAGTGGGCAGCAACGCCGGCTTCTTGAAACAGCCACTCAAGCTGAGCCTTGCAGCCTCTGGGAATCGCGACGCAGCTGTCTCTAAGTTCGCTGAGGTCTATGTACCGCGGTTTGCCGAATACCGATTGATGCATAGATTGCGCGCGGAAGAATTCTGGGTTGGCAAATGTTGCAAGCCTGCGAACTTCCATTTGAGCTGCGGGACTCAGAGATTTTTCGGGGATATAGAGCATATCGGCCTGCGTGACGGACAGCGATGACGGGAAGTCCTGCGGCGTGAGCGGAAGCCGCTTTCGCGGCCTCTGAGAATGTGGCGCGGCGGTGTTTCCCACCACTGCAGCAGATATTCCATGCGGTTTATTGTCGATGCTCTCAATCAGTTTTTGCACTGTTGCATGTGGAATCAGCTGAATTTGCGAAAGGTAAAGCCATTGATCGGGAAAGGGCTCAAATTGCTCGTCAACAAATACACTGTTCCCTTTTCGCTGCGCTTTTCCTTGAAAAGGCAGTGCTATGAGATTTCCAAAGCCGCCCTCAGGAATGGTGGACTGCGCGGGCAGCATCCGGTCAAAAGCTTCAAAGGTGATTGTCTTGTTGAGCGCCGCTGCTTCGGTGATAAGGCTGCTTCCAAATTCTCGTGCGATCTTTGCGCTGGTGAGCTCTAGGAAGAAAAACCAGACATGTGTGCCGTTACCTGATCTCGATCGCTCGACCGCAGCATCGATTCCATGGTTTTTTGCGACACGCCGAATGGCGTTTGTCGCTTCTTTCCAATCGGCTCCGTCAAAGTCGATGACCAGGACTTTTGTGTTGCTGTCATTATCGAGAACATATTGACCTATGACGTCTCGGAGTCTGTCGTCACTGCCCTTGAAATGGGAGATGATCGCGGTATCGCTCAACTCGGGGAAGACGCGGTTGCCACATTCAGCGCATTTGGTTTTCTGACGATTTGCTTTGGGACAAATGCCTGACTTCCACTCGTTTGCGCAAGCGGGCGTATAGCCGATTCCCCCGTCTTTTCTGCGGTACCCATGGGCGTAAACATCTTTGCGGCCAGTAAAGAGATTGCGAAAGAGCTCGAGTTTGTCGCGCGCTGGACTCGCACTGGTGACGATACCCTCGACCTGCGTCCGTCTATCGAAAGATGTGCCAGCTTTCTCCCATTCTTCGAGCGTTGCGTAACGGATGTCTGGGCCATTGCTGCAGATGACGATTTGGCCGTGCGGCTCAGATACATGAACGACTGCTTCCTTGAATTGGAATACCGTGTCCCCGATGAGGGCGTATTGATGCGTGACGGTGCTCATGTAAATGCCGTTCTTGTTGGGGTTCATTAAAATGAGAGTACGTTATTTTGGTTTTTTGGGCATCCGATTCTGATTTTGGTGGTTGATTTCCGATCTCAGCCGAACACATTGAGCAAATAGG
>NZ_QSRC01000010.1:0-55279 GCF_003436895.1 Collinsella sp. TF09-1AT
AAGCTGGTCAAGACGGGCGACCCGTTCAGCCCGATGATCCCCGGCGTGGTCGCCGCCACGGGCGCTCTCTGCGTCATCGCGGCGTTGGTGCTCCGAAAAAAGCGTCGTTAAGACGGGATACGCGGGGCCGAACGCGGCGCCACATGAACGGTGTTGCGCATGCCATCGTGTCCGCAGATTGTGATAGATAACGGCCCGGGCCTCCCTCGTACCTGCAGGGAGGCCCGGGTTCTGCTATAGTTCTGAGCATTGTATATCTTAGGAGAACGAACCAAGCACATGCCCGATTCGAGTGACAGTTCCACGCCGCGACCTGGCATCGCGGCTGCCCCTGTTCCCATAGCGCGTGCCGACGCATCTTCGCGGGCGCAGCGCATCGCTCGGGCTGCCGGCTCAACGGCGCGCGAGGCCGCGAGCGCGGTCAAGCGCCATGCCCTCCCGCACTACACTCTCGGCGAGGAGATCGCCAACTCCGTCACGCACGGCATCGGCGCGGCGCTCTCAATCGCGGCGCTCGTCATCATGATCGTCAAGGCGGTCGTGGCCGGACAGCACCCCGCGTCCCTTGCATGTGCTCTGGTTTTCGGCATCACACTCATCCTCGAGTACCTCGCTTCCATGCTCTACCACGCCATCGCCCCGCAGGCCGCCAAGCGCGTCTTCCGCGTGATCGACCATTGCGGCATCTACGTGCTCATCGCGGGCAGCTACACCCCGTTTTGCCTCATCACGCTCGCAAACGACGGCGGCCCCGCGCTGTTCTTTGCCGTGTGGGCCATCGCCATCATCGGCATCGCCCTCGAGTGCTTTATGCGCGAACGTCAACCGCACTGGGTATGCGGCCTGGTCTACCTGCTGATGGGCTGGCTCGTCGTCTTTAAGTTGCCCGAGCTTGTGGCGCTGCTGAATCCCGTGGCGCTTGCCCTGCTCGCCGTCGGCGGCGTGTGCTACACCGTGGGCGTGCCGTTCTATATCGCCAAAAACGTGCGCTATCTGCACAGCGTGTTTCACCTGTGGGTGCTCGCCGGCAGCATCTTCCAGTTCATGGCGGTGATTCTCTTCGTAATCTAGCGATCGCGTCTGTGCCCGCGGACCCATCCAGGCGGCCACCGGGCGCAACTGCCCTATCCGTCACCAACGTTTTAACCTGACGTCCCGAATCTTGGAGGTTCGAGAAACTCCCGATGGACATAACCATCTCCCTTATCACCACCCTCGTTTTAACCCTCATCAACGGCTACTTCTCCATGTCGGAGATGGCGCTCACCACGGCCAAGCGCGCCGTGCTGGAGCACGAGGCCGAGGAAGGCGACAGGCGCGCCGAGCGTGCCATTAAGCTGGCTGCCGACTCCGACCAGCTGCTCGCCACCATCCAGGTCGCCATCACGCTCGTGGGATTCGCCTCGTCCGCCGTCGCCTCGACGAGTCTGTCCGACCCGCTCGCCACGTGGCTCATGAGTTTTGGCATCGCGCCGCTCTCCGCCATCGCGCGCGGCCTGGCGCCGGTCATCATCACCGTCGCGGTCGCCTTCGTGTCCATCGTGATTGGCGAGCTTGTGCCCAAGCGCATCGGCCTAGCCAATGCCGAGGGCGTGTCCAAGCAGGTCGTGGGGCCGTTGTCGTTTTTCCAAAAGATCGCCCGTCCGCTCGTGTGGCTGACTGGCGCTTGCTCCGATGGCCTAGCCCGCATCCTGCGCATCAAGAGTGCCGACGACCGTCAGAACGTCTCGGAAGAAGAGATCAAGTACATGGTCTCGGAGCAGGACGACCTGCTCGACGAGGAAAAGCGTATGATCCACGAGATCTTTGACTTGGGCGACACCGTTGCCCGCGAGGTCATGGTGCCGCGCGTGGACACCACCATGTGCGAGGATGACGAGACGGTCGCCGACGTGCTGTCCACCATGCGCCAGACCGGCTTTAGCCGCATCCCCGTCTATCACGAGGATCCCGACAACGTCGCCGGCATCGCGCATATCAAGGACCTGATTCAGCCCGCGCTCGACGGCGAGGGCGACCAGCCCATCGCCGGCTTTTTGCGCGACGCCACCTTTGTGCCCGACACTAAGGACATCCTGCCGCTGCTGTCCGAGATGCAGACCTCGCACGACCAGATCGTAGTGGTCGTGGACGAGTACGGCGGCACGGCCGGCATCATCACCATCGAGGACATCGTCGAGGAGATCGTGGGCGAGATCGAAGACGAGTTCGACCCCGACAACAAGTACCTCACGCGCCTTTCGCGCCGCGAGTGGCTTGTCGATGGGCGTTTTTCGTGCGATGACGCGATTGAGCTTGGTTGGCCGCTCGAGGAAAGCGATGATTATGAGACCATCGCCGGCTGGATTTTGGAGCTTTGCGACTCGGTGCCCGACATCGGAGAGGTGTTTGAGGTCGCGGGGTACAAGTTTAAGGTGCAGTCGATGCGTGGCCAGCGCATCTCGCTCATTCGCGTGATCGCTCCGGCCGAAACCGATAAGAAGGATTCCGAGTCTTCGGTAGACGAGCCGACGACGTCGGGTGCGGGTTCTGCGAATCCGCACGACGGCGACGAGTAGGACAAGGAAGAGTAGGGGAGAGTTATGGCAGGCCTGTTCAACATCCTTAAGGTCACCGTCAGCGAGGACAAGATCTGCGCGCATGTGCTGGTGAACCCCGGCATGCCGCTGATGACCTCGGAGGATATCGAGGCCACGGCGCGCGTGTACTACCTGGTGCCGGCGATTGCCAAGCACCTGTGCCTGGGCGATTCCGGCCGCGAGTTCCAGGATTGCATGGGTCAGACCGAGCTTTGCCACCTGCTGGAGCACGTGACGGTCGAGCTCATGAACGAGACCGGTCTTGCCGGCAGCATCTCGTGCGGTCGCACGCGCGTAAGCGAGCACGACGAGCGCGTCTTTGAGGTTGAGCTTTCGTGTCCCGACGACGCGCTGGCCATTGGCGCGCTGTCTTCGGCCACCTTTATGATGGATTGGGCCTATCTGCACGCCGACCAGCCGGCTCCCGATGTGGACGGTACGGTCGCGGGCCTGCGCAACCTGGTGCTGGGGATGCGCGCCGAGGCCGAGGGCAAGGATCCCCACGAGGCCGTCGCCGCTGCGAACGGCGAAGATGCTGCCGAGGACGAGGGCGCTGACGAGGGCGATGTGCCGGTCGACGCCGAGCCTGTTGCCGATGCGACCGCCGAGCCCGTTCCCACCGAGCCCCAGGGCGTCCCCAACTTTGACGACGAGCCCCAGGTGGCGATTGATACCGAGGGCGCGGTTGCCGAAAACCACGAGGCTTCCGCTGCCGTCTTTGGCGGTGCGGCGACGGTTCCGGCGGGACCTGCGCATGAGGGCGGCCTGCCGCTCGTGGACGGCGCCGGCGAGGACCCGGGTGCCACAGTGGCCATGCCGGCTATGCCTCAGGAGTAGGCCTACGCGTTTATTACCATCACGGACCTGCGCCTTTGCCGTACGCAGATGAGCGGAGCGGCAAGTGATGCGCTGCGGGTATAATGGACAGCATTCAAACGGTGGGCACCGACGTGCCCGCAGGAGAGGAATGATCATGGGTAAGACTTTCAGCTTTGTCTCCGGCGCACTTTTTGGTGCCGCTGCCGGCGCTATTATCGGCGTTGCTCTGGCTCCGCGCCCGGGCGCCGAGACCCGCGCCATGGCTGCCGATATCGCCAACGACGCCTGGGACAATATGCGCGACACCTACGAGCACGGCGCCGAGGAGGCCCGTGCTGCGGTCAACGATTTTGGCCCGATGGTCGACGCCAAGACCGACGACCTGCGCGCCAAGGTCGACCTGGCCCGCGAGCGCATGGACCAGCTGCGCGAGCAGCTCAACGACGCCATTTCGGGCGGCAACGTGACGCCTGCCGCCGACGTCGTGGTCGAGAACGCCGTCGAGGCTGATACCGAGGCTGCGGAGCCCTCGACCGAGGCATAATGCGCGCCGGGGATTTTGTCGGCGCCAAGATCTATCGCAAGCCTACCGAGGACAAGCGCATCAAAAAGGACGGCACGCCGCGCAGCCCTAAAAAGCTCGGAAAGATTCACTTTCCGGTTTTTACCCCGGGCGGTACGCGCGTGGTCGGCTTTATGGTCCGCCAGTCCGATATCGCGGGCATGATCGAGCGTCCCGACCGATTCGTAGCGCTCGACGCCATTGGTGTCTACGAGGGCGCCATTGCGGTCGATGACGTCAAGGACACGTACGATGCCGCCGCCGCCAAGCGCCTCGACATCAACCTGGACGATTGCATCATCTGGGTCGGTATGGACGTGCGCACGGAATCGGGCGACGTCGTGGGCTATTGCTCGGACGTTGAGTTCAAGCCACGCTCGGGTATCGTGCAGGCATTCTATGTGACCGCCGGTGCTGCTTCGAGTGTTTTGGTTGGTGACACGCAGGTGCCGCCGACGATGCTGCGGGGCTACGAGAACGGCGCGATGGTCGTCTCGGACGAGGTCAAGTCGCTCGGGTATTCGGGCGGTGCGGCTGCCAAGGCCGCTGAGGCCAGCGTCGTGGTGGGTGACAAGGTCAAGAAGGGCGCCAAGGTGCTCGATGACAAGGGATCGGTCGCCGTGGACAAGGGCAGCCGCGCACTGGGCAAGCAGCTCGGCAAGACGCGCGGTATGTTCAAGGCGTTTAAGGACGAATATCAAAAGGCGAGCGGGGGCTCGTCAAAAGCTAGCAAATAGCGACGTACCAAATGATGGGAGGCGAGCCGGAGACCTGTTGCTCCGGCTTGCTGCGTTTATGGGGGAGGGCACATGCGCCAAAACGGATCTAACTTAAACGGGCGCTCGGGTGCGCGTCCGACGGCGCGACGCGACCTGGGGCAGCTGCCCAGCGGCCAGCGCCGTCGCCGCCGTAAGCCCGGCGCGATGTACCTCAACCATAGCCGTGGATTTAGCGATCGCAGCGCGCGCATCGGCAGCGGGCGCTCACCGCGCCGACCGTCCCGCCTGCCCTATGCGCTCATCGCCGTGGGTTGCGCGCTCGTACTGTTTATCGCTGCCGTCGTGGGCTACGTAAACCGCAGCGTGGACGTGGAACTCAACGGGCAAAAGACCGCGGTGCGCGTGGGCTCTACGTTGCAGAATCTTATCGACGACCAGGAGTTGGCTGACACCTACGACGCAGGCGACCTGTTGGCCGTCGATGACAGCGTGCTCAAGCGCCATGGGGGCGAAAAGCTGTCGGTGAAGGTCGACGGCAAGCGCGTGAAGCAGGGCAAATGGGATAGCCGCGAACTTGAGGGCGGCGAGAAGGTGACGGTCAAGGATGGCCGTAACACCTACGAGAAGCATGAGGTTCAGGCTACGGTTATCGATCCCAAGCTCAAGGTCGAGGGCACGGGTGCCATCGAGTACGTCAAGACGTGGGGCATCCAGGGCCGCTCCGAGGTGTGGGTCGGCGAGCAGTCGGGCAAGACGCAGGACCGCGGCGAGGTCGTGAACGCTACCGATTGCGTGGTCGAGTGCGCGAGCGTGGCGCCCAAGGGCAACGAAAAGTACGTGGCGCTGACGTTTGACGAGGGCCCGAGCGGCGCCACCAAACAGATCTTGCAGGTGCTCAAGGAAAAGGGCGTCACCGCGACGTTCTTCCTTTCGGGCGATGCGGCCGAGGCCTCGCCTGCCACGGCCAAGGCGATTGTCGATGCCGGGTGCGAGATTGGCTCCAACAGCTACAGCGATGATTCGCTCAAGGGCGAGGATCGCGAGACAGTACGCGAACAGATCACGAAAGGTACCGATGCGATTAAGTCGGCGACCGGCGTGAAGACGATGCTGCTGCGCGCTCCCTATGCTGCCTTTGACGAGCAAAACTGGATCGACTCGATGGACCTGGTCTCCGCCGTGGTCTCGTGGAATATCGATTCGGGTGACTGGCTGCTCAAAGGTGCCGACGAGCAGGTCTCGACGGTGCTCGATTCGGTGACGCCAGGCAATATCGTGCTGCTCACCGATAGAGACGAATGCGCCGAGCAGACGCTCGAGGCGCTGCCGCAGATTATCGACGGGCTTATTGCCGACGGCTACAAGATCGTGACGCTCAGCGATCTGGTCAAGACGGACACAGCGCTGAGCAAAAAGCTCACGTCACTGACGAAGGTCACCATGCCCAAGAACGCCGTATTTCCCCAACTTGCCGAGGACGACGACGCCACGGAGTAGCTCAAACGAGTGGCACGGTGGGACAAAATTATCAGTAGTGTTTGTCCCACCACTTCGCTGCGGACGACTATGTCACGGATACGTCAGCGTTTGGTATGCCTGCAATGTGCAGCGCATAAATTCGGTGCCGCAGCGCGATGCTGATGCTATAGTTACTGCGGTTAATAAGGGTCAAGAGAAAGGTTACAGGTGAAATCCAAACCTCGACCATACAGTCGATGACCCCATGCAGGTGCTTTCTGCGCATGCACGGGGTGTAAGCGTCGAGCGGCGTGCCGCCCGCGCATGCGTATACATATCAAACAGTCCACGGATAGCGTGCCCGTCCGGCCGCGGTCCGCAGGGATAATGATGGGGAGCACCATTGAATTATCTGAGTGAGATGCTCAAATTGCCGGTCTTGGACGTCGACGGCGAAAAGCTCGGCGTTGTGAACGATTTTGGCATTGCAACCGGCGAAGTTTTTCCGCACGTGACGTCGCTCGCGTTTCGCGGCCCCGGCAAGACGCCGTTTATGATCAGCTGGCGCAAATGGGTCGACCGTATCGACGAGACGGGCGTGTATCTCAATACGTCTGCCACCAACATTCGCTTTTCGTACCTGCAGCCGACCGAGCTCCTGCTGGCGCGCGATGTGCTCAATAAGCAAATCGTCGATACGCAAGGCATGAAGGTCGTGCGTGTCAACGACATCAAGTTCTCCATGTCGGGCGAAAATCAGCTGCGTCTGCTGGGTGCCGAGGTCGGCGCCCGCGGTCTGCTGCGTGCAATCAGTCCCGCGCTCGAGCATATCGTCGAGGGCTTTATGAAGCACTTGGGCAAGCCGCTCAGCGAGGAAATTATCGCCTGGTCTTACATGGACCTGCTCGACCGCTCGACTAAGAACATCCAGCTCTCGGTGTCGCACAAGACGCTTGGCGAGCTGCATCCTGCCGACATCGCTGACATCATCGAGCAGCTCGACCCGCGCCTACGCGCGCAGGTGTTCGCGCAGCTCGATACGGCACAGGCCGCCGAGGCCATCTCGGAGTTCGATGATGACGAGCTCATGACCGAGATGCTCGAGGGCCTGTCCGATACCGACGCATCGTCGATGCTGGCCATGATGGACCCGGACGACGCTGCCGACCTGATCGACGAGCTCGATTATGAGAAGGCCGAGAAGCTCCTGCGCCTGATGGGCGTCAAGGAGGAGAAGGCGATTCGTAACCTGCTAGGGTATGAAGACAACACCGCCGGCCGCATCATGACCTCGGAGTTTGTCTCCCTGCCCGCCACGGCAACGGTCGGCGATGCCATCGAGGCAATTCGCAAACTCGACGAGGACTTCGAGAGCGTCTACTACGTCTATACCGAGGATCCGAGTGGCATGCTGACGGGCGTGCTTTCGCTGCGCACGCTGATCGTGGCCGACCGCGACGCCACGCTAGGCCAGCTTGCTTATCGCGATCTGGTCTATGTGTCGCCCGACGAGGACCAGGAAGACGTGACAGATGAGATGACCAAGTATGACCTGGTAGCTATCCCCGTCTGTGACGAGAACCGCCACATCCTGGGTATCGTGACCTTCGACGACGCCATGGACGTTATTGCCGAGGAGCACCAGGAGGACCTGCAGATCGCCGGTGTCGGTTCGGGCGATAGCGCATCGGACGACTCGACGAACGTGCTCAGCTGGTTTGTGCATCGCCAGTACTGGGTCGTCGTGTGGGGCATTGCCTCGTGCATCATGGCGACGGTGCTGGGGACGGCGCTGGGCTCCGCGTATCTGGTGGTGTTCCCCATGTGCGCCATGCCGCTCGTGCTGCTGGCTGCCTCGCGCATGGTGTCGTTCGTCAAGAACTACTTCCTGGAGTACGACGGCCATGACGATGAGCCCAAGCCGTATCTGGGGTTCTTCTTCCAGAGCACGGGTATGGGCCTGATCCTTTCGCTTGTTACTTACCTGTGTGCGCAGCTGGTGCGCACCGCCGCGTTCCCCGATGCCCCTATGTTTGAGGAGCAGCTCTTTACCGGCTGCTTTAACATTGCTGCCATCATCTGCCTGGTGGGCAACATGAGCGCCGTGATTTATCTGATGGTGCTGTTCTGGCGCGATGAGCACGACCTCAACACGTCGGGTACCGCTATGAACGTCATCGCCGTCATGATCTCGTGTGTGGCGTACTGCATCGCCGCGGTGCTGCTCACCATGTCAGTCATGGGTTAGGTGGTCTCGTGGAAAACACGAAACAAAAGGCGAGCGCCAAGCAAAAGCTGACCATCGCCGCCATCTTTGGCGCTATGGGTCCCGGCCTGCTGGCGGCGCTTTCGGGCAATGACGCCGGCGGCATTGCAACGTATTCCAGTGCGGGCGCCAGCTATGGCTATAAGATGCTCTGGATGCTTCCCGTCATGACCGTGCTGCTTATCGTGACGCAGGAGACCGCGGCGCGCTGCGGCTGCGTCACGGGCAAGGGCCTGGCATCGCTTATTCGCGAGCGCTTTGGCGTGCGCAAGAGCGTGCTGGCCATGGCGGCGCTGTTGATCGCCAACACGGCTGTGACCATTTCGGAGTTTGCGGGTATCGCGAGCGGCCTTGCCCTCTTTGGCGTGCCGGCGAGCATCTCGGTGCCGTTGGTGGCGCTGCTGGTGTGGATGCTTACCATGTCGGGTAGCTTCCAGCGCATCGAGAAGATTCTGCTGCTGGTAAGCTGCGTCTTCGTGACCTATATTGTCGCCGCGTTTATGGCCGGTCCCAACTGGGGTGAGGTCGCGGTCGACTTGGTCGTCCCCAATATTCAGAACGATCCCAGCTACGTGTCGCTCGTGGTCGCAACGATCGGTACCACCATCGCGCCGTGGATGATTTTCTTGGCGCAGAATAACGTGGTCGATAAGAATGCGGGCGAGGACGATATCGTGCTGCAGCGTATTGATACCGTGAGCGGCTCGATCGCTGCTGATATCATTGCGGGCTTCATTATCATCACGACCGGTACGGTGCTGTTCCCGGCGGGTATTCAGATTAGCGATGCCGCCGATGCCGCCCGCGCGCTGGAGCCCATCGCGGGTCAGTGGTCCACGGTGCTGTTTGCCTCGGGCCTGGTCGCAGCGAGCTTTTTGGCTGCCTGCGTGCTGCCGGGCGTTACGTCGAGTGCCATCTGCGAGGCTTTTGGTTGGGAGCGCGGCGCCGATCGCAGCTGGGACGAGGCCCCGGTATATCGCGGCATCATTACGGCCATCATCGGTATCTCTGCCGTACTGGTGCTTATGCCTGGTGTCGATCTGTTCCAGATTATGATGACCTCGCAGGTCATCAACGGCGTGCTGTTGCCCGTGGTTTTGGTGTTTCAGGTGGTTATTGCCGCCGATCGTCACATTATGGGCGCCAACCGCAACGGCCGCGTGTGGAATGTGCTTACGTGGGCGACTATCGGCGTGATCACGGTGCTGACGGTTGTCATGTTTGTCCTGCAGGCGATGGGTTACAGCGCTTAGCGCCTCTTTTGGACTCCAAACAGGCCGCCGCCATGGGTTGCGGCCTGTATTTTGCCTGTTATAGGGGGTTAGTAATATGCGGGTGGACAAAAAATGCCAAATATGAGTACTGTTGCCTGGCCGATAGCATTTACAACTAAGAAAATAATAAACATATCTAAAAATCTGTTCATTAAAAGCGGAGCTCCAAGTCCTAAGCCGGCCATTCTGGTCAACTGGAAGGGTCGCGCGCTACCGCATGGGCGCCATTTTGGGTGGTTTTGCCTGCTACTTAAATTGTAACAGTACTCATATTTGCCTCTTTTTGTCCACGACCTCTTGGAGCCGGCTCGAAAAGAGTAATTTTGGGTTGCTTGCTGCGGGTGTGGGCTTGGAAACAACGCTCGGGGTGGCGAGGCGTCCAGAATTCGGTCGCAAGGAGGGCGTTCCTCGGCTGTGTCAGGAGTGTCCCTAGGTGCCGGCACATAAGGAACGTCCCTAACTGCCGGAGGGGGGAGTTTGCGCTGCAGGTTACTTGTCGGTGCCCAGCTTGTGCGGCTTGAGAGCGAGCGCATTGACGAGCGCGTCGGCGGCGGACTTGACGGCTGCCGGCTGCGGATCGTTGACGTGGTCCTCGGGGTGCACGGGCAGGTCTTTCTTGACCGCATCGTGGATCAGGTTGAGGTACTCGGTCACGCCGGTAGTCGACAGGTGCGTGCCGTCGCCATCGAACAGGTCGTTGCGGTTGGCACTGTGCCCGTACCAGTCGATAACGCGTACATTCTTGTAGCGCGTGGCGGCGTTGGCGATGGCCTGGTTCGTGGACCCGACCCACGGCTGCGGGCTGCGAGTGTTCACAAACACCACAATACGCTTATCTCCCGCAACGGCCATGATCGCGTCGACCTGGGCGTCCGTTACCAAACCGTTAGTGCCCAGGGCAAAGACCACGATCTTGCCGGCAAGGTTCTGCTGGATATAGCCCTCAAATGTCGCGCGGCCCGCATCAAACTGGCGGCCCTTTTCGGCATCGATATGGCTGTGAGGAAACATGCTGTCAAAGGAATCAACGGCGCGCAGCGACACGGAGTCACCGATCATCAACAGGTCGTAGGAGCCATCGGGGAAGCCGTCGTTGTCCTTGTCGGTGTCGTCGGCCGCCTGCTGGTCGGTGGGCGCGGTGTTTTTGGCTTCCTTGTTGAGGACTTCGGCGCCCTCACCGCTCAGCGCGGAGGTCTCCGGCACAAAGATCAGGCCGCCCAGCGCGATAACAAGCACGATCCCGCAAGTGGCGCACACAGGAATATGCGCGCGCACCCAGTTGGCGGGTGTGGTGGTGCCGTCGCGGAACTCGGCGACGGTACGGCCGAAGGCGCCCTTCCTAAACGGCGTCTCGATAAAGCGATACGAACATTCGGCCACGGCGATCACCAACAACACCTGCAAGATGTACTGCCACCAGGGCGTGTCGTTGATGTTGGCGACCGGGTTCATGAGCAACAGCAGCGGATAGTGCCACAGGTAGATGCTGTACGAGCGCTTGCCAACCCACACGAGCGGCTCGGTGGACAGCGCGCGGGCAACCATTCCCTGGGGCTGCACGCAGGCCGCGATGACCATGAGCGTGAGGATGGAACATAACAGCGTGCCGCCGCGATACTGGAACGCGGTGTAGCCGTTGGTGAGCGCGACCATGGCGGCAAGGCCAACCAGACCCACGACGCCCAACACATCGATGGATGCGGGCGAGGACCAAAAGCGCACGAGGGCGCTCGGCTGTGCCGGGGCGGTCTCGGCTGCTTCGTCGGCCTTCTCGCCAGACTTGCCCTCGGCGTTCTTGCCGTGCTTGGCGGCGCCAGCCAGGCGATTGAGCCCCAAACGATGAGCGAGACGCACCGGCGCCAGGTCGCGATCGGGGATAAAGGCCATCCAGGCACCCAGCAGCAGCGAGAACACGCGGGTGTCGGTGCCGTAGTACACGCGGCTGGGGTCGGCGGCAGGGTTATAGAGCAGCATCATGGCGAGGGCAGATACCGCGGCAAGGCCCAGAACCACGCGGCGCGTGTTGGGCTTGCTCACATGCATGGATACCATGGCAAACAGCAGTGGCGGCCAAATCAGGTAGAACTGTTCCTCGATGGCAAGCGACCAAAAGTGCGTGAGCGGCGAGGGGTCGCCCAGAGCATTGAAGTACGAGACGTTTTGGGCAATCTGCCACCAGTTGTTGAAGAACAGCAGCGACGGCAGGATGTCGGGGCGCATCTTGGTGAGCATCACGTGGTTAAAGATGGTGCACAGCGCGCAGGTCACGAACACTACCGTTACCACGGCGGGGACCAGGCGACGGATACGGCGGATCCAGAAGCTTTTGAGGTCGATGCGGCCGGTCTTAGCGACTTCGTTGAGTAGCAGGCGTGTGATCAGATAGCCCGAAAGCACAAAGAAGATCGTGACGCCGAGCAGACCGCCCTGCGCCCACGTGAGGTTGAGGTGATAGAGCACCACCGCGACGACGGCAAGCGTGCGCAAACCGTCGAGCGCAGGGATATAGCGGGACTTGGGGCGAGCAGGCGTCTGCTCCGCGGCGGGAGTGTTGGCGCGGCCCTCGTTGTTGGCGGAAGCGCGATGGGGGCTCGCGGTGCGTCGCGGCTCGTTGGCACGGCGTTCGCCCTTCACGCGTTCGTGCGGCGCCGGCTCGTTGCCCGTGCGGCGTCGACCGCGCGAGCCCGATTGCGAGAATTGTTCCATAAAACATCATCCAATGACGAGAATAATCAGCACATATTCATTGTAGCTGCCTGCCCCTGTGAATGCTTGCTGCTGGCGCAAGCTCAAGCGCGCGTCCACATCAAAGTGGACTAAAGTTATAGGGGGTGCGAGAGTGCACAATCGTTGGTCGACGGTGGGCGCAAAGCCTGAAGGCGAGGAGGTTTCCATGGCGGATCACAGCATCGTTGCGGTGTTCGGCAGCATGAACATGGACCTTTCGGTGGCGTGCGAGCGCATGCCGCGCGCGGGCGAGACCGTTGGCGGTAGCGGTTTTATCACCAACGCCGGTGGCAAGGGCGCTAACCAGGCCGTTGCCGCTGCGCGCATGGGTGCGCGCACGTGCATGATCGGCGCTGTTGGGCGCGATACCTTTGGCGATGCGCTCGTGGCAGGGCTCCAGGATGCCGGCGTGGGCGTTGAGTTTGTGGCGCGTCGCGATGACGTGGAGACCGGTACCGCGACTATCATTCGCTGCGAGAGCGACAACCGCATCGTGCTGTCGCCGGGCGCCAACCATGCGCTTGCGGGCGAGGACGTTGCCCGCGCACTGAGGCGCTTGGTGGCCGACGAGCTCGACGGCGATGCCAGCGAGATTGCCCCGGCTGCCGGAAGCGTCTTTATTGCCCAGGGCGAATGTGACCTTGCGGCAACGGCCGCGGCACTCTCTTGCGCTCACGAGCTGGGGTTCTATACGATCTTTAACCCGGCGCCCGCCTGCGACCTGCCGGCAGGAGCGTGGCCAGCGGTCGACCTGGTCTGCCCCAACGAGACCGAGTGCCAGGTGCTGACGGGCGTTCTGCCTACGGATGATGCGAGTTGCGTCGCCGCGCTCAATGCGCTGCTCGACAAGGGCGCCGGGGCTGCGGTCATCACGTTGGGCGGCGCCGGCTCGGTTACGCTCGGCGATGGCGGTGAGCCGCTGCGCATGCCGGCGCTTTCGAGCGCGGTGGTCGATACGACGGCCGCGGGCGATACGTTTATCGGCGCGTTGGCGGCAGCTCGTCTGGAGGGCCTGCCGCTCTTTGAGTGCATGGCGGCGGGCGCTCGCGCCTCGGCGGTGACGGTGTCGCGCCTGGGCGCTCAGCAATCAATTCCCACGCGTGCGGAAGTCGAGCACAAGTTTGGTTTAGACGGTTTGGATGTAGACGGAGAAGCGGAGTAGAACAATGGCAACCAAGAAGCTGATCCTTGATCTGGATATGGGTGTGGATGATGCGATGGCGCTTGCCTATGCCATCGCGAGCCCCGAGGTGGAGCTCGTCGGCATCACCACGTGCTTTGGCAACGTGCGCGTCGAGCAGTCGGCGCACAACTGCTTGGCGGTGCTCGACCTGTTGGGCCGTCCCGAGGTGCCGGTGTACCTGGGCGCCGATCGTCCCATGAAGGCGACCGAACCCTACACGCCGCCGGCGTCCACCACGCTTATCCACGGCAAGAACGGCATTGGCGGCGCAAGCGTGCCCGCCTCGCCGTATGAGCCGGTGGGCGCGACGTCGACCGATGGCAATGCGGCGGTCGATTACCTGATTGATGCCGCGCGTACTTATGGTCCCGATCTGGTCTACGTTGCGACCGGCCCGCTCTCCAACCTGGCACTTGCCTTGGAGCGCGATGCGGCGGCGATGATGTCCATCGGCCGCGTGGTCGTGATGGGCGGCGCCCTTACCGTGCCCGGCAACGTGAGCGCGGGCGCCGAGGCCAACATGGCGGGCGACCCCGAGGCTGCCGACGCCGTGCTGCGCTCGGGCCGCAAGCTCACCATGGTGGGCCTGGATGTGACGCATCGCGTGGTGCTCACGCGCCGCGACGTTGCCGGCTGGACGGGCTCGGGCACTATGGCTGGCTGCGCGTTTGCGAGCATGGTCGAGCACTATATCGGTTCGTACGAAATGAACGCGCCCTACCTGGGCGGCTGCGCGCTGCACGATCCGCTGGCGGTTGCCGTGGCGATTGATCCCACGCTCGTGGGTGCGCTCGGCTGTAACCTGCGCGTTGACTTGCTGGGCGAGTACCGCGGCCGCACCATCTGCGATGAGCGCCGTGTGGCCGACCCCGACAAGAGCGCGCTCGTGGCGCTCACCGTGGACGCCCCACGTTTCCTCGCGGAGTTTAAGGCGCGCATGGCCCGCGTCCTGGGCTAAACGGTTTCTGTGCCCCGTTCCAGATTAGCTACCGAGTAAATGCGCCCGTTGGGGGAATAGTTGTGCCGCTTCGCTTGACAACAGGCTAAACTAGCTATTAAACATTTACTATTCTGTTTAGATTGAATTTGCGGTCGTTTAGTTGTCGAGTCACAGGGCGGTCAGGCCACGATGCTCGACCGCGACCGTTACTAGGGGGAACAATGGCCAAAGCAAGTGTCCGCGAAATCAGCCGCATCACCGGTTTTTCGCCTGCGACCGTGTCCAACGCGCTCAACCGCAAGCGCAGCGTGAGCGAGGAGACCGCCAAGGTCATCCTGGAGTGCGCGCAGTCGCTCGGCTATCAGCAGTCGACGCAGCTCGAGAGCATCCAGTTTGTGCTCGCGCGCAAGACGGGCGCCATTCTGGACGAGAGCACCTTTCATCCCGCAGTCATCGAGGGCGTGGAGCGCCAGGCGCGTCGCCACGGCATGAGCACGAGCTTTGTCTCGCTCGACTTTAGCGACCTGGACGCCGTGCGCCCGCAGGTCGAGGGCCTGATTGCCGATCCGTCTGCCGCCATCGTGCTGATGGGCACCGAGCTGGGCGAAGAAGACTACGCCCTGTTCGCTAACGCCGCTGCCCACCTGATTGTGCTCGATGGCTGGAGCGACCGCCAGTACTTTGATGCCGTGGTCATTGCCAATACCGATTCGGTGCTGCGCGCCGTGGACTACCTTATCGAGAAAGGCCACAAGCAAATCGGCTATCTGGCGGGCGACCTTCGTATCCGCAACTTTAAGGATCGCGAGCGCGGCTATCGTCAAGCGCTTGAGGATGCGGACCTCGAGGCCAACCCGGCATGGCGTGTCACGCTGGGCACCACACTCGAAGGCGCCTATCGCGACATGGGTGTGTGGCTCGACAACGCCTCGCACGAAGATCTGCCGACGGCTTTCTTTGCCGAGAACGACGTGCTCGCTGTGGGTGCCATGCGCGCGCTCAACGAGCACGGCATTCGCGTGCCCGAGGATGTCTCGATCATCGGCTTTGACGATCTGTCTTTGGGCGCCTTCTCCAACCCGCCGCTCACCACGGTGCATGTTCCCAAGCACGAGGTGGGCGAGATCGCGGTGCGTCGTCTGGTGGGCAACATCCGCAATCCCAAGAGCTATACCTGCAAGACGGCCGTATCGACGTATTTTGTCGAGCGCCAGAGCGTGCGCGAAATCTAGGCGAAGGCAGCATCGCTCGCGGCGCGTCAAAGCGCGCGAGGGCAGTAAGTGCAACACCGTTCAAAAGGGGGTCCTTCGGGACCCTTTTTTGTTCTCCTTGTATGTTCAGTTTGTTTACATACCGTTTAGGCTGATTTCTCTACCGCCTGCGGGTATTTCGCGCTAAACTTCTAAACAGAATAGTAAAACATTTAGTAAACAAAACAAAACGAAACAATCGTCTGTTTACTGAACATGTGACTAGGGGAGGACGTACATGGATAAGATCAAACTCGGCTTTGTGCCCACGCGCCGAAGCATTTTTAGCGCGCCGGACGCGATCAAGTATCGCGGCCTGACGGCTGATCGCCTGCGCGAGATCGGCGTCGACATTGTGGACATCGACGACATCAACGACGAGGGCCTGCTGTTTGACGACAGCCATATCGAGCCTATCGTCAAGAAGTTCCGCGCCGAGGGCGTTGACGGCATCATGCTGTGCCACGCCAACTTTGGCACCGAGTACGTTTGCGCCCGCCTTGCCCGTGAGCTCGGCCTGCCCGTGCTGCTGTGGGGCCCGCGCGACGAGCGCCCCGAGCCCGACGGCACCCGCCTGCGCGACAGCCAGTGTGGCCTGTTCGCGACCGGCAAGGTCCTGCGCCGCTTCCAGGTTCCCTTCACCTACATGACCAACTGCCGCCTGACCGATCCCGAGTTCGAGCGCGGCGTCTGGGACTTTTTGGCCGTGTGCAACGTGGTCAAGACCTTCAAGCACACTCGCATCCTGCAGATGGCCACCCGTCCGTTCGACTTCTGGTCCACTATGTGCAACGAGGGCGAGCTGCTCGAGAAGTTCAATATTCAGCTTTCGCCCATCCCCATGACCGAACTTGTTCAGGCCGTGCGCGACGCCCAGGCCGACGAGCAGGCCATGGCCGCCATGCTTGCCCACATTCGCGACAGCTTTGAGATCTGCATCCCCGAGGACAAGGTCCCCGCGGTTGCAGGGCTCGCTATCGCCATGAAGCGTCTGGTCGATAAGTACGGCTGCAACGCCGGCGCCATCCAGTGCTGGAACGCTCTGCAGGACGAGCTGGGCATTATGCCCTGCGCCGCCAACGCCATCCTCAATGAGATGGGTATCCCGGTCGTCTGCGAGACCGATATCCACGGCGCCATTACCGCGCTGATGGTCGAGGCCGCCGACCTGGGCCGTCACCGTGGCATGTTCGCCGACTGGACCGTGCGCCATCCCGACAACGAGAACGGCGAGCTGCTGCAACACTGCGGTCCCTGGCCCTGCAGCTGCGCGGCTGTCAAGCCCAAGCTCACCTACCCGCTGGCTTTCGATCACCCTGGTGCGCTGACGGCCGAGGCCAAGCACGGCAACCTCACCCTTGCCCGCTTTGATGGCGACAACGGCGAGTATTCGCTGCTGCTCGGCAACGCCCGCGGCATCGACGGGCCGGCCGGCATGGGCACCTACCTGTGGGTCGAGGTCGACAACCTCAAGCGCCTCGAGGCCAAGATCGTCGAGGGCCCCTACATTCACCACTGCGTCGCCATTCACGCCAACGTGGTACCGGTGCTCTACGAGGCGTGCAAGTACATTGGCATCCAGCCCGACCTATACGACCCGATTGAAGAAGACGTCAAAGCCTACCTGCGAGGAGAGTAGAAATGGCAACTATCGAAGAGCTTGAGTCCCTGCGTTGGGATCTTCGCCGCGATTGCGTCGATATCATCATGGCTGGCGCCGGCGGCCACATCGGCGGCGACATGTCGGTGATCGACGCCGTCATGACCCTCTATGCCAACCACCTCAACATTTCGCCCGAGACCGTCGACGACCCCAACCGTGACCGCTTTGTGCTCTCTAAGGGCCACGCCATGGAGGCCTACTACGCGGTGCTGTGCCACGAGGGCTATCTGGACCTCGACGACGTCAAGGCCCGCTTCTCCAAGTTCGGCAGCCCCTACATCGGCCACCCCAACAACAAGCTCAAGGGCATCGAGATGAACTCCGGCTCGTTGGGTCACGGTCTGCCCGTGGCCGTGGGCATGGCGCTTGCCGGCAAGATGGACGGCCGCGACTACCGCGTCTACACCATCATGGGCGACGGCGAGCTTGCCGAGGGCTCGGTCTGGGAAGGCGCCATGAGCGGCGGCAACTACCAGCTCGATAACCTGTGCGCGCTCGTGGACCGCAACCGCCTGCAGATCAGTGGCAGCACCGAGGACGTCATGAAGCAGGATTCGCAGGAGGAGCGCTGGGCCGCCTTCGGCTGGAACGTGCTGTCCATTCCGGGCAACGACGTCCAAGCCATCGATGCCGCGCTGACGTTGGCCACCGAGACCAAGGGCAAGCCCACGGTCATCATCCTCAACACGGTGAAGGGCTATGGCTCGCCCGTTATGGAGGACAAGGCCGCCTGGCATCATCACCTGCCCAACGATGAGGAATATGCCCAGATCATCGCCGATTTCGCTGCTCATAAGGAGGCCATCAATGGCTAACAAGATCGCCAACCGCAAGGTTATCTGCGACACGCTGCTCGAGGCCGCGAAGACCGATAAGGACATCGTCGTCCTGTGCTCCGACTCCCGCGGCTCCGCATCGCTCACGCCGTTCTTTGATCAGTATCCCCAGCAGTCCGTCGAGGTCGGCATCGCCGAGCAGGACCTGGTGAGCATCGCCGCCGGCATGGCTTCGTGCGGCAAGAAGGCCTGGGCCGCCTCGCCGGCGTCCTTTGTGACCACGCGTTCGTATGAGCAGTGCAAGGTCGATGTCTCGTACTCCAACACCAACGTTAAGCTCATCGGTATCTCGGGCGGCGTGTCCTACGGCGCCTTGGGCATGAGCCATCACTCCGCGCAGGATATCGCTGCCATGAGCGCGATTCCCAACATGCGCGTATATCTGCCGAGCGATCGTTTCCAGACTGCCGAGCTCGTGCGCGCCCTGGTTGCCGACAACAAGCCGGCCTACATCCGCGTGGGCCGCAACCCGGTCGAGGACGTGTATACCGAGGACGAGTGCCCGTTCCAGATGGATCGCGCCACCTGGGTGCGTCGTGGCACCGATGTGACGATTGTCGCCACCGGTGAGATGGTCCGCCATGCCGTGGACGCCGCCGACCTGCTGGCCGAGCAGGGTATCTCCGCTACCGTGCTCGACATGTACTGCGTCAAGCCGCTCGACGCCGAGGCCGTAATTGAGGCCGCCGGTGCCACGCGCGCCGTCGTGACCGTCGAGGAGCACAGCCCCTTTGGCGGCTTGGGCTCCATGGTCGCGCAGGTCGTGGGCGAGCATTGCCCTCGTCCGGTTAAGTGTCTGAGCCTGCCCGACGCGCCGGTCATCACCGGCACGAGTCCCGAGGTCTTTGCGCACTATGGCCTGACGGGTGCCGGAATCGCGCAGACCGTCGCCGAGTTCCTTCCCGCAGAGTAATTGGAATGTGACAAAGGGACAGTCCCTTTGTCACATTCATTTTGAAAGGGGTGGCCATGGGCCGCTACATCATCGGAATCGATCAATCCACGCAGGGCACCAAGGCGCTGCTGGTGGACGAGGGCGGCCATCTGATTCATCGTGCCGACCGCGCGCATCGCCAGATCGTCAACGAGGCCGGCTGGGTGAGCCATGATCCGGCCGAGATCGCGGCCAACGTTCTGGCCGTGGCGCGCGCCGTGGTGGAGGAGACCGGGGTCGACCCGGCCGACGTCGCCGGCATTGGCATTTCCAACCAGCGTGAGACCACCGTTGCCTGGAACCGTGCGACGGGCGAGCCGCTGTGCGACGCCGTGGTGTGGCAGTGCGCCCGCGCCCGTGAACTGTGTGACGAGCTGGCCGCCCGCGAGGGCGTGACCGAGCTGGTGCGCGACACGACAGGTCTGGTGCTCTCGCCCTACTATCCGGCGGGCAAGATGGCTTGGATCCTCGCGAACGTTCCGGCGGCTGCCGAGGCCGCGGCGGCGGGCGAGCTGTGTCTGGGCACCATCGATACTTGGGTGGTCTGGACGCTCACGGGCGGCGCGGAGTTCCGCTGCGACTGGTCCAATGCCAGCCGCACGCAGCTCTTCGACCTGCGCCGTGGCTGTTGGAGCGAGCCGGTGTGCGAGGCCTTTGGCATTGATCCGGCGTGCTTGCCGCAGGTGACCGATTCCGACGGCCTGTTCGGCACAACGGACCTGGGCGGCTTTTTGCCGGCCCCCGTGCCGGTGCACGGCGTGCTGGGCGACAGCCATGCGGCCCTGTTTGCGCAAGGCTGCCACAGCCGCGGCATGGCCAAGGCGACCTATGGCACCGGCAGCTCGGTCATGATGAACGTCGGCGACGAGTTTGTCGCGAGCTCGCAGGGGCTTTCGAGCTCGCTTGCATGGCGTATGAACGGCGTGACCGAGTATGTGCTCGAGGGCAACGTGAGCTACGCCGGCGCCGTCAAGACCTGGCTGCGCGACGATTTGGAGCTCATCAACAACCCCGAGGAGGTCACCGACCTGTGCTACGCCGCCAATCCGGCGAGCCGCGTCTACTTTGTGCCGGCGTTTACCGGCCTGGGCGCGCCGCACTGGGCAAGTGATGCCGAGGGCTGCGTCTTTGGCATGACGCGCACCACGGGTCGCGCGGAGTTCGTAAAGGCCGCCGATGAGTCGATCGCCTATCAGATCTTCGACGTCATTGATGCGATGGTCGAGGATTCGGGCGCCGCACTGGCCGAGCTTCGTGTTGACGGCGGCCCCACGCGTGACGCGTACCTGATGCAGTTTGAGAGCGACTTGGTCGGCTCGCCCATCCGCATTGCGAGCAATGACGAGATGAGCGGTCTGGGCGCAGCTTGGGCCTGCGGCATTGCGCTGGGCATGTACGCGCGCGATGTCGTTGACGTCTATGGCGCCCGCGGCATCGTGGAGCCCACCATGTCCGTCGACGAGCGCGCCAAAAAGATCGCCGGCTGGCGCCACGCGGTGAAGGCCACAATTTCCTACACTGCCTAGAATGATTTTTCTGGGACGGGGATTAAAAACTCATTGGTCCTCGTCCCAGGTAGCTAATTTGGGACGGGGCTTTTTTGACTGGTATGATTGGTGCGACCATTCGAACCAGCTAAAAGAGCCCCGTCCCAAATTGACTACCGAGAGGATCTGCCATGGAGCGCATCGCCAGCTTTTCCGTTGACCATCTGCTGCTTGAGCCCGGCGTGTATGTGAGCCGCATCGACCGCGATCCGGCGACCGGTGCTGCCGTCACCACGTTTGACCTGCGCCTGACCACGCCCAACAAAGAGCCGGTCATGAACACGGCCGAGTGCCATACCATCGAGCACCTGGGCGCGACGTTCCTTCGCAATCATGCCGAGTGGTCGAGCCGCATTGTCTACTTTGGCCCCATGGGCTGCCGCACGGGCTTTTACCTCGTCGTATTTGGCGAAGTGACGAGCGAGGAGATCCTGCCGATCGTGCGTGAGCTGTTCGAGTTTGTCGCCGACTTTGAGGGCGATGTCCCCGGTGCCGCTCCCGAGGAGTGCGGTAACTACCTGGACCAGAACCTCCCCATGGCAAACTGGCTTGCGCGCCGTTATCTCGACCGTGACCTGGCCGATATCGACGAGAAGCATCTGCACTATCAACAGGCATAAAGCTGCTCGCAAAATATCGTTTGCACCAGAAGCGCCTCCGCTGTCAGCGGTGGCGCTTTTTCATACTGAGCGCTCAAAACGCGAAGAAATTGTTCTAGAATGTTCGTACTGTCACATAAACGAACAGGAGTGAACATGCATATCTACTCTGTCAACGATCCCGAGTTCAAATCCTATGGCAACGTTTGGGATGACGTTCCGTCCGTGCTCACGTCGCCCGTGCTCGAGGCGCTCTCTGCCACGCCCATCCCCGAGGGCAGCAAGTACGTAGCAAGCGCGCCGGAGCTCGAGGGCGTCAAGGATGCCGATAAGCTGGGCTTTCTCATGTACGGCGGCCGTCCCTTCCAGCTGGGCTGGTGCAACGGCCACAACACGCAGCTCAACTGCCTGGAGTATCACCGCGCCAGCGAGTTTAACCTGGGCGCCCGCGACTTTATCCTGCTCGTGGCGCATCGCTGGGAGATTGAGGGCGGCAAGCTCGACACCGCGTGCGTCAAGGCGTTCCGCGTGCCGGCGGGTACGGTCGTCGAAGTCTTCAACACCACGCTCCACTACACGCCGTGCATGGTCGACGACGGCGGCTTCCAGGTAATGGTTGCGTTGCCCGCCGGCACCAATGGTCCGCGCCCCGAGGCCGCAGCCGACATGCCCGCGGTCGGCGACAGCTACTGCTACTGGAAGGCCGACAAGTGGGTCCTCTGCCACGCCGACAGCCCCAAGGCAGCCGAAGGCGGCTACGTGGGCCTCATCGGCAAAAACCTCGACATCAACGTGGACTAAATCCAAAAACCACCACGAAGGGGACAGGCATCTTTGTGGTGGTTTTTTCCTATATAGAACACCTGTACGACTCCTTTCCTTTCTTTCCTATTTTTTCCTTTTTTTCCTATTGAGGCGGCGGTCTGATTTCCGTTTGTCTCGTTCTGTAACATCTAGCAGGCAAAATCGTCTCTACCTATTACAGATCGAGACAAACTGCAGGGGCGGTCCGAAAATCTTGATCTGTAACAATAAGCCCGGTTTTGACGGCCTAACTGTTACAGAGCGAGACAAACCGACCAAAACCACCACAAAGGTGCCTGTCCCCTTTGTGGTGGTTGGGGCCGGCGGATATCAAAAAGTGTCAGACGTGGGCGGCTGCCGAGCGTCTGCGCGCGAAAAGAAGTGTCGGCCTGCGCCGCTGCCGTTGAGTAGCGCGCTGCTTGCGGGGATACTGAAGCCACGACAAACAGCGTGTGAAAGGATCGATGTATGGCTTTCCGTAAAGACTTCCTGTGGGGCGGCGCGACGGCTGCCAACCAGTGCGAGGGTGCCTACGACGTGGACGGGCGCGGCCTGGCCAATGTGGACGTGGCCCCGCACGGCCCCGAGCGCTATGCGGTGGTCTCCGGCCAGCGCAAAATGCTCGACTTCGAGGACGGCTATTACTACCCCGCACAGACCGGCATCGATTTCTACCACCACTACAAGGAGGACATTGCCCTCTTTGCCGAGATGGGCTTTAAGACCTTCCGCATGAGCCTGGCCTGGACCCGTATCTTCCCCAACGGTGACGAGGCCGAGCCCAACGAGGCCGGCCTGGCCTTCTACGAGGACGTGTTCCGCGAGTGCCAAGCGCACGGCATCGAGCCGCTCGTGACCATCACGCACTTCGACTGCCCGATCCACCTCATCAAGGAGTACGGCGGCTGGCGCAACCGCAAGCTCATCGACTTCTACAAGAACCTCGCGACCACGATCTTCACCCGCTACAAGGGTCTGGTGAAGTACTGGCTCACCTTCAACGAGATCAACATGATCCTGCACCTGCCGTTTATGGGTGCCGGCCTGGTTTTTGAGGAGGGCGAGAACAAGGAGGCCGTCGAGTACCTGGCCGCCCACAACGAGCTCGTCGCCAGCGCCTGGGCAACCAAGATTGCCCACGAGATCGACCCCGAGGTCAAGATCGGCTGCATGCTCGCTGCCGGCACCTACTACCCCTACAGCTGCCGTCCGGGCGATGTGCGCCAGGCGCAGCTCGACAACCAGGACAACTACTTCTTTGTCGACGTCCAGAGCCGCGGCTACTACCCGGCCTATGCCGTCAAGAAGCTCGAGCGTCTGGGCATCGACGTCGGCATGACTGACGAGGACCGCGAGATCCTGGCCGAAAACACCGTCGACTTCATCAGCTTTAGCTACTACAGCACCCGCTGCTCTGCCGGTGCCGACAACCCCGATGTCGAGAAGACCCAGGGCAACGCCTTCGCCGGCGCCAAGAACCCCTATCTGCAGGAGAGCCAGTGGGGCTGGGCTATCGATCCGCTGGGCTTCCGCATCACCCTCAACGACCTGTACGACCGCTATCAGAAGCCGCTGTTTGTGGTTGAGAACGGTCTGGGCGCCAAGGATGTTGTCGAGGAGGATGGCTCTATCAACGACGACTACCGTATCGACTACCTGCGCCAGCATATCGCCGCCATGCGCGATGCCGTGACCGAGGACGGCGTGGACCTTTTGGGCTACACCACCTGGGGCCCGATCGACCTCGTCTCTGCCGGCACCGGCGAGATGTCCAAGCGCTACGGCTTTATCTACGTCGACCGCGACGACGCGGGCAACGGCACCCTCAAGCGCTCCAAGAAGAAGAGCTTTGATTGGTATAAGAAGGTTATCGCCACCAACGGCGAAGACCTGGCCTAAGGGCACTGAGGCACTCAACCTTGGGGCTCCAACCCTCCTCGCGTACCTAAGTACGCTTCGTCGGGCTTGTCGCCCCCAATCTTGAGCACCTCAGGCCCTTAGGAGGTGGACCTGACCGCCGCATTTCGAAAGGCATGCTTTATAGCTTCCTAACCAAGGCGCCCGGCGAGCAGCTTATGCCCGCCGGGCGCTTTGTTAAAAGAAGTGAAAGAAAGCCAAAGAAGTTAAGGCTTGCAAAAGAAGTTAAAACTTGCAAAATTAGTGAAAGCAGGATAGAGCTGACGGGGGAGTGTTCCATGGATGTGCCCATTAATCCGTTTACGCCGACATTTGGCATCGTCCCGCCAATTATGGCCGGCCGCACGTATCTTATTAATGATGTTGTGCGAGCGCTCGACCGCGGCCCCGGCGATCCCAACTTGGCAACAATCTATGTTGGCGCACGAGGAACAGGTAAAACGGCCCTGCTCTCATACCTTAGCTCCGAGGCGCAAAGGCATGGTTGGATTTCGGTTGGCGTGGCTGCTGCTCCTGGAATGCTGGAAGACATTTACGAGCAAACGCGTGAAGTTGCGGCTGAGTATATCGATAGCGGCTTAAATCCTAGGCTCAGAGGTTTGAGTGTGGGCCAGCTATTTAGCGTGGAATGGGAGCCGGAGCAGGCACCTTCGGCAAACTGGCGCACGCGGATGACTCGCCTTATAAAAGCTTTGGACAAATATGACATCGGTTTGCTGTTCACGATCGATGAGGTGTCGGCTTCGTTCGATGAAATGATTAGTTTTGCCTCTACGTACCAGATGTTTGTGCGCGAAGGCCGACGTGTGGGAGTGCTGATGGCGGGGCTGCCGCATCAGGTGTCAATGCTGCTGCGCAACCAGTCCGTTTCATTTTTGCGTCGATCAGTTCAGCACCACTTGGGGAATATTAGTGACAAGGAAATTGCCGTTGCATTGAAGGAGACCATCGAGGGCGGTGGCAGGCGCGTGAGTGCTGACGGCCTTCAGAAGATGGTAGATGCCATCGGCGGTTTTCCGTTTCTTATGCAGCTCGTCGGTTTCCGCTCTTGGGATATACGGCCTCAGGCAGAAGAGATAACCGCCCAAGATGCTGCAAGGGGCATTGCGCTTGCGCGTTCTGACATGGAACAGCGCGTGTTGGCGCCGACGTATTACGAACTGTCCGAAGGCGATAAAGCGTTCTTGGAGGCAATGCTTGCAGACGGGGGCGAGAGCAAGATTGCGGACGTTGCAGAGCGAATGGGCGTAAAGAGCAATTATGCGTCGCAATACCGCGCTCGCCTGATTGAGCAAGGGATTATTGGTGAGCGCGGCCGAGGAAGGGTTGGCTTTGACCTTCCGTATTTTAAGGAATACCTAGAGGAGACCCTCGCTGTCGATTAGTCATTGGGGGACGTTCTTGTTTGACTGGTCGTTTAAGAACACCCAATGACTACTTGCCTAATTATCACCATTGTTTACCAGTACGTTTAACCAAATATACAGTTACTATTTAACCAAATATCAATTCTTTGGTTAACCATATTTACGCATTTCAATTAACGAAACAGATTAAACATGTACTGTTTGAGTTGGCACTTGGGAAATCTCTCGCTGGGCAATCCGTTGCTACGGCTGAGGCCTCTTCGTCGAACCGATACCCCCGGCGAGCAGCTTATGCCCGCCGGGCGCCTTGCCGTCTGCGGATTTTGGGACATGCGGCCCGATTTTTGGGCCCATCTGTCGGTACACTAAAAGCACTATGGGTACCCGCGAGCGACATATCGGTCACGCGGCCGCCCGATCCGCACCCGCGGCGGATCCCAGGGGCGGCAAGCTCTTTGCCATGCCGCGATTCCTTGTTGACATATCGCATCGTGTATACCGCCGCCGCGTCTTTGCTATCGCCGGCGCCATCACCGCGTTGTTCCTTATGCTTTTAGCGGTCTTGCCGGCGCTGTTCGCCTCGGACCCCAAGCTTTCCAACACCGTGCCCGTCTATGGTGAGGTGTCCAAAGAGGTCGCGGACGAGCTTGCCCATACGAGCTCCTTTCCGCTACTTGTCGCCGCAGTCACGTTTTCAATCTGGGGCGTTCTCGCTTACCTGCGCTGCCTGGACTATATGTTGCGCCGCCGCCTTGTTGCTATCGCTGCCATCTGCCCCCTGTGGATGATCGAGGTCATCTTTAAGTACAACTCATTCACGCCAACTTACGCCACGCTGCTTTGGTACCTGTACTACGTGCCCATGACGCTCATCCCGCTGCTCTTTCAGCTATGCGGCATGCGCCTCGTGGGCGTGGAGCAACATCGCGCGGGCCGCCGCTACCGCACGGCCTTGTGGATTGCGGCAGCCCTGCTTATCGCGTTTGTGCTCACCAACGATGCGCACCGGCAGATATTCCACTTTGACCGCGCAAGCGAAACCTGGAGCAACGACTACACGTATGGCTGGGGTTACTTTCTCTTTCTGGCGTGGACGGCTTTTAACGTCGTTGCCTTTTTTGTCCTGGTGGGACGGTCCTCGTCTTATAGAATCCAGCGCTTTTCAGGCACGGCAGCACTCGTGTTGCTGGGCGGCGCGTTCTTTGCCGCTTCGTATGCCCTGCGTGTGCCCTGGGCGTGGAAACTCAACTTTTCGCTGGTCTATTGCGTGCTGTGCGTGGTAACACTCGAGATTTGCCTCGATTGCGGCGTTATCCCGTCGTATCACGATATCGCCGGCATCTTCGATACCCTGCCGCTCGATCTCAAGGTTCTGACGCGCGACTTGCAGGTGGCATATGCCACGCCGATGTCGGGACCAATCACGCCAGATGTGCGCGAAGAGCTTCGTGCGCAGGAGTACGGGCGTGCCCACGCCTTTACCGTGGCGTCTGCCCCCGATGTGATGTATCGAGCTTTTCCGCTGCTGGGCGGGTCGGCTCTCCTTGCCCAGGAGGTCTCGGAACTCAACGAGCTCAATCGCGAGCTGGCGTATCGGCGTATGGAACTGCAACGTCAAAACGAACTGCTCGCGGCCGACTATGACCTTAAGGCGCATTTGGCAGACCAGGAGGCCGAGGCGCTGCTGGTTCAAGATGTGGACCGGGCGCTTGCCCGCGCGCTCGATGAGATGTACAGCCTGCTGAGCTCGCTGCCTCCGCTTACCGACGAGGCATCCTCGCATGAGCGTTACCGCATGCTGCAGTGCGCCAAAATGCTCGTTGCCTATTGCAAGCGCAAAGGGTCGCTCACGTTGGCGCAACACGAGGAGAGCGGCTTTGACCGCGACCGTATTCAGCTGATTGCCAACGAGCTCGCAAGCGATCTGCGCACCATCGATGTCGACTGCGCCTCGATTGTCGCCATACGCCGCCCACTGCACGCCAGTACGGTAAGCGCCCTGTACGACTGCGTGTATGACTTTGCGTTTTTTGCCTACACCACCGACCATCCGGCGCTTATGTATCACTTGGGCGACCATGACCGGTGCAGTGTCGAGCTGCGCGCCACGCTTTTTTCCAACGATGATGAAGATCTTTCGCAGACGCCCGCTGCACAAGAGCTCGAAAGCGCTCTGCAAGGGCGCAACGTGGCATACCGCCTTGAGGGCGAGCCCGGCCAGCTGCGCATGATCGTCTTGATGCCGCGGACGGGTGAGTGACCATGCAGATTCCGCTTATCCTTCCTCAGATTGTTGCGCTCGACGTTGTCTTTGCCCTGGCTGCGTGTCTGCAGACGATCCACGTCCCGCTCATCGCGTCGCGGCGCTCGTCCTATAACCGCAAGGTGATTTGCGCCTACGAGGCGAGCCTTGTGCTTCACCTGATGATTTCGGCGCTCATCTTATTCGCGTCGTCTGGCTCGTATCTGGTGGCGCCGCTTGACGTTTGCGCCAGGGCAATGGGCGGAGTGCTGTGGCTCAATGCCGCGATCTTTGCCTATGGCGTGGTCCTTATGGTGCACTATCGTCGCCCTGTCATGCTGGCCGAGCTGCTGCTTGTTGTCGCCGTTACACCGCCGGTGGTTTTTGCCATGGGCTCGGCGTGGGCCGTTGTCCTTATCGCAGAGGGAGCGTTCTTCCTGTTCCGCTCCATCGCAGCGCTTTTGATGGACGTCCGTAACCGCCAGGAGGACATCACCGCGTTCTCGACGATTGAAACCATCAACGTGATTCCCGTGGGCATTCTGTATCTAGACCCGAGGGGCCATCCGCTGCTCATGAACCGCTGCATGCGCAAAAACCTGGTGGAGCTTCATATGCCCACCGACCTAGGCGATATGAGCGGTACATGGAACGACCTGCGCAAACTCAGTATGCAAATGCCCGAAAGCAGCCAGAGCCGCGTGCGCATCAATTTAGACCGCTTTGGTGAGGCGCGCGTTGTGGTCGAGGTTTCTCCCGCCGAGATTCGCCTGTTTGTGTGCGATGACGTTATGGTCTCGGGCCGTTCGTTCGAGCGCATAATCGGTCTGGATGTGACAGAGTATGCGCATGCGCATGACCGCCTGGCGCAGGCCAACCACCTGCTTGAGCTTGCGGGCAAAGAGCTCCAGGCTCAGATCGAAGAAGTCAAAAAAGTTGCCGACAACGCGGCTTATCTGCGCATGCGTGCCCGCGTTCACGATGTGATCGGCCAGCGCCTGTCTATCCTCCATCGCTATCTGGAGGAGGGGCGTTTGGACGACGAGTCGCTCGAGCAGATTGACCCGTTGCTGCGCTCAATCGCCGCCGATCTGCGCCGTGGCGGTGCCGGCGAGCCTTCGGAGCAGCTGGGCGATATCGTCCACGCCTTCGGCCTGGTGAGCGTGCAGATCGATGTCGAGGGTGCACTGCCCCAGGATGCACGTGTCGCCGCAGCATTCTTGCAGATTATCCGCGAAGCCTCGACCAATGCTACCAAGCATGCGCAGGCACATCAGGTCCACGTGCGCCTGTGGCAGGAGGGGACGGATGCTGGTGCCGTCTCGCACATGACTATTTCTAACGACGGGTCCCCAGCCCCCGTATCGTATCGCGAAGGAACGGGTATCCCAAGTATGAGGCGTGTCGCGCAAGATCTGGGCGGCAGCTTGGAAGTCCGCTCCGCCCCGCCCTTTACGCTTGCGGTATCCATTCCGCTGCACTCCAACGCCACGGTCCAAAGGAGAAGCTCATGATCCGCGTGCTCATCGTCGAAGACCAGGCCATCTTGCGCGAGAGTCTCGCACGCTCCGTTGGCGACCAGTCCGATATGACCGTTGTCGCCGCGATAGCCGATGCTTCCGAAGCCCTCGATGTCGTGCTCAAGGAGCGCCCGGACATGATACTGATGGACGTGTGCACCGAGCACGATTCCAATGGCATCGTGGCGGCAGCGCGTATTAAAGAGGAACTGCCCGAGTGCCGTGTCATCATTATGACGGGTATGCCCGAGATCACCTTTGTCGATCAGGCGCGCGAGGCGGGCGTCGATAGCTTTGTGTACAAGAATGTCGGTATCGACGAGCTGTTTGGCGTGATGCGCTCCACGCTGGCGGGCTACTGCACGTTTCCCAAACCGCCCGAGAGCATTTTCTCGGGCACGGCGGCCCTCGATGATATTGAGCTGTCGATTTTGCGCCTTGCCTGCGAGGGCAAGAGCCGTCGCGAGATTGCGGGCGAGCTGTTTATGAGTGAGGGCACCGTCAAGCGCCGCATCTCGGAGATTCTGAGCAAGACCGGCTACGACAATATCATGCGCCTGGCCGTGCATGCGGTGACCGAGGGCAGCATCGTCCCCAATATGGAGCGTCCGTAATCGATGCTCTCGACCGCGCTTCGACGCTAAAAAGCAGGCCGCCCGCCGCATCGCACCTGGAAGCGGCGGGCGGCCTGTTTGCGTGGGCAGAGCGTTGCTGGCGCAAAGCGACGGGGCCGCAGGATCATTTCCTGCGGCCCCGTCTGGTACGCGCGCGGGTTTGTCCGCCAATCCGCGGCTGTCGATGTCTGTCGCTACGCGATGGTTGCGCTGTAGGAAGCGACGTCCTCGTAGGAATCGGTCAGGTAGGCGTCGATGCCGATGGTCGTGTTGACTAGGCTGTCGAAGCTGTCAAGCGTGCCGTTCGAGAAGGTGAACTCTTCGGTGGCGTTGGTGCCGGGCATCAGGTGGGCCGAGAACCAGGCTTCCTTCATGGTGCCGTTGACGTTTGTCTTGCCGGTGGGGGCGTAGAAGGTCAGGTCCTTGTCGCTCTTGTTGACGATGTTGACGACAAAGCCGATGTCGCCCCAGTCGTCCTGGAACTTCTCGGTGATGGTGATGGTGCACAGGTCGTCATCGGCGACAGTGACGGCGGGGGAGATTTCGACGCTCTGGACATCGCCGTCTTCGACGGCCTCCTCGACTTCCTCTTCCTTCTCGGCGGCATCGCGATCCTTCTTCACGGTACCGGACAGGTCCTTATCGGACTTGCTAAAGATGAGCTTGTCCTCGTCGTCCTCAAGGACAAGCTTGCCGTCCTCGAGCTTCACGTCGGTCGTCTCCTTGTCGACGGTGATACTCGCGGTGGTAGCGTCCTTGGCCTCCCACTTTAGGTCGGAAACTTCGGAGAACAAATCGAGGCTGCCTGTGCCGTCTTCGTCCAGGACCAAGATGCAGCTGATGCCCCATTCCTCGAACATATCCATATACTCATCGGTCAGCTCTTCGCCCTCCGTGGTTCCACCCGAGAGCTTCCAGCTGCCGACAAAGTTGGCCTTGGGGTCTTTGCCGCCGCTGCAGCCCGTGAGGGCAAAGGCGAGCGCCAAGACGCATGTCAGAAATGCGAGTGCGGACTTTTTGAACGTTGTCTTCATGGTGTCCTCCTTCTTGTGTGAAAACCCATAGAAGCAAATGCGGGGGTGGCGGATCCCCCGCCAATTACCAGATAAAGGGGTTAGGGCCTAGGTGTTCCGCAGTTGCTGCAGAACTTGCCGCCGTTTTCGCTGCCGCAGTTGGGGCAGAACCACTTGGCCGGTGCCGGGGCGGGTGCGGGACTGCCACACTCGGGGCAGAACTTACCGGTGTTGGTGGCGCCGCAGCTGCAGGTCCACGTGCCGGCCGCAGGTGCGGCGGGAGCCGGTGCGGGAGCGGGTGCCGGAGCCGGCTGCGGGGCGGTCTGCTGCTGCGCCTGGCCGGCGGCGAACAGCTGGCTGGCGTTCATGCCGCCCATGCCACCTGCCATGCCCATGCCCATAAAGCCTGCCATCGCGCCGTTGGGGTTGGCCGCCGCGGCACGCATCGCGTCGCTCTGGGCGCTGGCGATGTTGGCGGCCGCCATGGTGGGGTCGCGCATGACTGCTGCCTTCTGCAGATCCTTGATCATCTGCTCGTCTTCTTGCGAGGCGGCGATGGAGTTAACGCCAAAGCTCACGATCTCGACGCCGCGCAGGTCACGCCAGTCGGCAGAGAGAACCTCGTTGAGCGCGCGGGCGAGCTCGGTGGTGTGGCCGGGGATGGCGCTGTAGCGGATGCCCATCTCCGAGATCTTGGCAAAGGCGGGCTGCAAGGCGGTGAGCAGCTCGGACTTAAGCTGGCTGTCGATCTTGTCGCGCGTGTAACTATCGGTCACGTTGCCGCATACGTTGGTGTAGAACAGCAGCGGGTTGGTGATGCGGTACGAATACTCGCCGTTGCAGCGCACGGAGATGTCGACGTCCAGGCCAATGTTGTTATCGACCACGCGGAAGGGTACGGGCGAGGCGGTGCCGTACTTGTTGCCGATGATCTCCTTGGTGTTGATGAAGTAGACGCGCTGGTCCTTGCCCGCGTCGCCGCCAAAGGTAAAGCGGCTGCCGATATTGGCGAAGGTCTCCTTGATGGAATCGCCCAGGTTGCCGCTAAAGACGCTCGGCTCGCTGCCGGTATCGAAGACGAACTCACCGGGCTCCAGCGCGACTTCGATGATCTTGCCGTTTTGCACCACGAGCATGCCCTGGCCGTCGTTGACGGCGATGACCGAGCCGTTGGAGATGACGTTGTCCTCGCCGCGCGTGTTGGAGCTGCGGCCACCGGTACGTTTGCTGCCCTTGCAGGCCAAGACGTCAGCAGGCATCGATTCGCAGTAGATAAATTCCTTCCACTGATCGGCCATGACGCCGCCGGCAGCTCCCAATCCAGCTTTCAAGAGTCCCATGGTGATCTTCCTTTCTCGTCAAAGGCCGGGTGGTATTGGTTGGATTGCTTAGTCGTCCTTGTCGTCTTTCATGACAACGGTGGTCTCGGTGTGGCTGAAGGTGTCGTGCTTCTCGGTCAGGTCGAGCTCGCCGCAGTACTCGTCGGCGTGGGTGGCCTCGTTGGCCGTCTTGAGCTGGCCTACCAGTAGCACGTCTCCGATAATCACGATGATCAGCGGCGCGATGATGTTGATGAGGATGCCTTCGATGTCAAAGGTGAGGTAATTCGGATTGAAGGCGTTCTCACCCATAAAGAGAATCTGGGAGAGGATAAATCCGATCACAAAGAACAGCACCGAGGCAACAGCGAGCTTGGGCTTGGAGCAGGGAAGCTCGCCGACCATGCGGCCGGTCTGGCCGTTCATGGCAAACAGGTAGCGCTTGCCGTTCCATGAGGTGGAAAGCATCCAGACGGGGAACAGAGCGTAGTCGCTGTCTTCCCAGGTGTAATCGAGCTGCTTGCTTTCGACCGTGGCATCGTCGTATTCGTCGACGACAGTCTCACGCAGGGCCGAGACCGTGCTTTCTTCCATACGGCGCTCGGCGCGCGCCTTACAGGCCTCGCAATCCTCGTCGTAGCGGTTGGCGATGTAACCGGGCATGTAGGCGACCGAGAACGGACGCAGAGCCTCGTAATCAAACGGCTCGATGGCATCCATATGGCCGTCGGGCATCTTGGTCGATCCATCAACGGGCACGCGCTCAAACGAGATATTGCCCTTGCGGTATGCGTCGTAGTGGTCGATGGTCGTCACCGTGCGGTCGGATTCCTCGCGCACGGTCTCATTGGTCGCATCAAAGCGCACTTCGCCGTCCACGCGGGCGCCGTAGAGCCAAAACGGCACGTAGACGCCTTGAACCTCGTCGATGTGGTTGCCGGTGATAAAGCTCTTGGGTAGCAAGATCTTGCCCTTGTAATGCTCCTTGAGCGCCGCCAGCGCGTCGTCGCGCTCGAGCTTAAACGGAATCACCAGGTCGGGGGAGAAGTCTCCCGAGAGCTGGCCGGGTGCCACGGCGGAGTTGCCGCAGTAGGGACAGGTGGTAACGGCGACCGTGCCGTCCGAGACCAGCTCGGCGCCGCACGACGAGCAGATATAGCCGGCGTTTTGGGCAAGCTCCTGTACCGCGTCGTCGACAGCGGGCTTGGACGCCGTGGCCGCGGCGTCGGCTTTGGCATCCGCCTTGCCCTGGCGCTCGCGATAGAGAGCCTCGACCTCTTCGACTTCAAAGCGCGAATCGCAGTAGTCGCAGACGAGCTTTTGCTCGGCGCTGGCAAAGTGAAGGGGGCCGCCACACGCAGGGCACTGATAGTTGACGCTCTCGAAGGCCATGATCGGTCCTTTCTGCGCCGGGGACTATGCGCCGATGGCGCCGCCGCAGTATTCGCAGCGCCCACTGGCATCGGGAATCGTGGTTGCACCACAGAAGGGACAGGTGACTGCAGTCTTGGGAGCCTTGGCGGCCGCGACGCTATCGCGCGTCTCCTGGCGCAGCTGCACCAGCGCGTCGCGGACTTCGGTTGCCTGGCGCTTGGCCTCGCGGTACTCAACGGATCCGCGCTGCTCGATGGTGGAGTCGTTCACGCGCAGGCCGATCTCGGTAAAGTACGGCGTGTTGACGTGGATGGTCAGGTTAAAGTCGTAATCCAAGTCGTAGCGCGGCGGATCATAGCTCTTGCGCTCGCCGTCCTTGGTCTCGCGATAGACCTCGGTCCGATGCTCGTCGATGTCCATGTCGCAGCCGAGTACCTGCGAAAACTCGATGATGTCGGGGTTGGCGTCGCGCCAGCGGCTCTGCGAGGTAATGATCAGCTTGCCCGCGTCCTCGTCGAGCATGATGTTGGTGCGTCCGGCAGAAAGCGTGCGCGTGGGGTTGAACGACGCCAGGCGTTCGGCGTTGGCCTCGCGGTAGGCGAGCTGCTCGCGGATGTCGTCTGCGGTGCTGGAGCGCCAGCCGCTAAAGAAGGGGGAGAGCTTGCCGGCGCACTCTTTGCACAGGTAGCCTTCGTTGATCTTGGTCTTTCCCAAAAGACCCAGCTCGGTACCGCAAATCGCGCACTCTTTCTTCTCGAACATCTTGTCAAAGAAGCCCATGGCTGCCTCCCATCAACTGGTAGCGTGTGTCACTTTTGATGATGGGTGAGTGCGCAGCCTTTCACGATACCCAAGCGGCTCAAGAAGTCTCCACAACTGGGACACATGGCCCATTTTGGGCAGTCATCGGGGACGTTCTTAAACGACTAGTCGCCGGGGACACTCTTTGCCAAAGGGTGGCACTTGGGGACGTTCCTTTCTGCCGGCACCTGGGGACACTCCTTGTGGGGGGGGGGCTCTTCTCGAGAGACAGGTTGGTTATGGCCCCACCCGCTGTCGGAAATTCGATCAACGCTTTCTAAAAATGTTCAATAGAGGTCAATTCCAATTGAGATTATGTTGAAATATATAAATACTCAATTGGAATTTTGCAGTTATCCCAGTTAAAATAGGAAAAGGGAGGCAAGTTATGCTCAAGCGTAAAATAATCGAGAAAATTGAAAGCTGGAAACAGACTAAAACCGGGCAGGGACTGCTTATTACCGGTGCTCGACAAGTTGGCAAAACAAGCGCTGTCGAGCAGTTCGCCCGTGACAACTATAGAAGCTTCCTGAAAATCGACTTCGTGGAGAGACCCGACGCGGTCGAGCTCATAGGGGAGGCAAGGAGCCTCGATGACCTCATTGTGAGAATCACCGCACTGGCTTCATCGCCCATCGCTTCGGATACAAAGACGCTTCTGTTTTTTGATGAGGTGCAGCGTTGCGGAGACGCCATCACCTGGATGCGTTATCTTGCGCAAGACGATCGTTTCGATGTCATTTACTCCGGCTCCATGCTCGGGATTGAGGCGTTCCATTTTCGGTCGTTGCCGGTAGGTACTATCGATATCCTCGAGATGTTTCCCATGGATTTCGAGGAATTCTCCTGGGCTCTGGGAGTCGACGAATCATTATGGGATGTCGTTCGTGCCTGTTATCGCAAACGGGAACAAGTGCCTCCGTTTATTCATGAACGGTTGATCGAGACGTATTATCGGTATGTCCTTGTGGGTGGCATGCCTGAGGCCGTTCAGCTGTTCGTCTCAACTCATGATACACAGGCGATGCGCGCTCGTCAGCAGGGCATTCTCGAAGCATATCGCGCAGATATCGCACGGTACGCCGAAGCCCCCGCGCATGCTCAACGGATCAGGACGATCTACGATGCCATGCCCGCGCAGCTCAATAAAGAGAACAAGCGCTTTCTCGTTACCGGGATAGACAAGCGGAAACGATTTTTGGATTTGCAGCCTGATTTTGACTGGCTTGTTAATGCGGGCGTTGCGATCCCGGTTAAGAGGGTGAGCGAGCCCATGTTCCCCTTGGGTCTCTCGCGGGAAGACAGTTTTTTCAAGTTCTACCTGAGCGATGTGGGGCTGCTGTTCTCTACTTTTTCTCCCGCTGATGTCGAGGCCATTGTTGCGCAGCGGGAATCGATCAACTTTGGGCAGGCTTTTGAGAATGCGGTCGCCCAGGAGCTGCGCGCATGCGGCTACTCTTCGTTGTTCTACTTTAACGCGGCCAAGGTTGGAGAAGTCGATTTTATTATCGAGGATAAGCGGAGTCCCGTCGTTTTGCCTATCGAGGTCAAATCGGGTAGGTACAGCACAAAGCACGTTGCCCTCGATCGCCTGATGAGCGTTGAAAACTATGGATTGGCTCGGGCGGTCGTGCTTCACCGGGACAACGTGGTGGATGGAAAGGCGATATTGTATTTGCCCCTATATATGGCGGGCCTGCTAAAAGAAATGCCATAGATGAAGGGTTGAGAGCTCTAGGGTAGTCATTGGGGACGTTCTTAAACGACTAGTCGACGGGGACACTCTTTGCCGAGCAAGCAGTCCACGTCGTGCTCCTTCTGGGACAGACGGCTCAAAAACGCTGCACGCCGTGGACTACTGGGGTCAAATTCGCGGCATTTCGAGCTTGGCTTCGTTATCGGGACTGATTCTTTATTAAAATTGAAATCCAAACAGTTGAGCGGCGGGGGGGGGGATTCATGAGAGGCATGGGAGACACAGCCGCATACTTACGTCGGGGCATTCGGGAGATTATATGCCTAGCGCTGTTCTATTTTACGTATTTGGCTGGCGAGTATCTTTTTGACGTGCGCGTTGCCGAGTTTGTGCCGCCGAGCGAGGTCGTTGTCTACGAGAGCTTCATCGTCGGCGCGAGCGCAATCGGCTTTCTTGTGCGTCCCCTTCTGTACTACCGCCGTCCCCGTGCGATCGATACGACAAGCGACATCGCGGGCGTGTTGCTGGCATCGGCGTTGCTGCTGTTGATGATGGCGGCTCAATTTGAGATGCTCATTGCCGGCGGGTTGCTGACGTTCTGCACACTGGGCTACTGCGGATCGACCGCCCATGCCAACTTTGCGCGACGCTTTGCACGGACGCCGTATTTGGCGCGCGTGTTGGCACTTTCGTATGCTTTGGGCGTTTTGCTGCAGGTGCTCAACCATATGGTGATGCCTGCGGGGATTCCGCAGCAGTTTGTTCTTGTTGCCTGTGCGGTTGCGCAGGTGGTACTGCTCCACAACGTCCGTCGCGCCAAGCTACACGGTGAGCCTGAGGTTGGGCGCGAGTCCGATATCGCCGAGCTTTCGGTGGATGCGTCGGAATTTGGCGCCAAGTGGCAAGACGATTCTGAATCAACGGCGGCTTTTCGGCGCGCCGTGGTGCGTCTGACGGTCGCAACCGCCTGCCTTACCGGTGTGTTTGCCGCCCTCAATGCAGGGCTCACGACCTCGCATGCCGCCGGGGCCATCGATTTGGGCGATTGGCCGCGCCTGTTGATGGCGGCGAGCGCTCTAGCTGCCGGCGCCTTGTTTGACCTGCACGGTCGTTCGTATATGAACATCACCATGACTTGCACTGCCATGTTGTCCACGCTTTCGTTCTTTGTCTTGCTCGTCGACGGCAATGGCGGCAATGTGCTTGCGGCCATGGCGATTTTCTATCTGGGTTCGGGCTTCTTCGTGGTGTTTTTTACGACGAAATTTGCTGCCATTTCGGTTTATGCGCACTGGTCGTATCTGTGGCCGTGCATGGGTCGTGTCATCAGCAACATTTGCGCGATGCTCGTGACGGCGCCGGCGGTGGCGATTATCTCGAGCCAGAACGTGCTGCTGGCGGTGGGTGCGGTGCTCGTACTGTTTGTGGGCATTGCGATTTCGCTGCTGGGACAGTTTGGGCATCGGGCAGATGACGCTGCGGTGCCCGGCGAGCTGGCGTTTGCTGCCGATGATCTTGGCGCGGATCGCGCGTCTGCTCAGAGCGAGCCCGCTTCCGCGGAGGTGCCGGAGCTCACGCTCGACGAACGTCTCCATGCCTTTGTCGCCGCCTTTGAGCTTACAGAGCGCGAGCGCGATATTTTGGAGGCCTTGGTCGCATCGCACGAGAGCGTTCAGGATATCGCTGCAACGCTCTTCCTTTCGCGCTCTACGCTCTACCGTCATATCGCCTCAATCAACAAAAAGACCGGTGCCGCCTCGCGCGTGGCCCTCATTAACTTCTTCTGGTCCTGGACGCCTCAAGACTAGCTAATTTGGGACGGGGCTTTTTTAGCTGTTTTGGGCCGCTGCGGCCAGCAGGGGTGGGTCGCGACGGCCCAGACATTCTTGACGATGGTGCCGGCAACGCTACAGCAGCTCGCCGTGGCGGGCGATGTAGCGGCGCTTGGCCAGCTGGGTGAGCGCGATGTAGGAGCCGACGATGCCGATGAGCAGCGCGAAGAAGCTCGTTGGCAGCGGCATGAGCCCCAGTGCATCGGCGATGGGGCTTGCCGGCAGCCAAGTGACGAGCGCCAGGCCCAGCACGGTGAGAACGCACAGCGCGGGCGCGGCGTGGTCGCGCGGGCTCGGCAGGCGCGGGGAGCGCAGCATGTGGATCACGAGCGTCTGCGACCACATGGACTCGACAAACCAGCCACTCTGGAAGAGCGCCGCAAAGGTCGCCATACCCGCGACGTCGCCCGCGGCGGCAAGCTCGGACCAGCTTGCGCCCACGGCGGCGGGGCACACCACAAAGAAGAGCGCGGCGAAGGTCACGATGTCAAACAGCGAGCTCACGGGGCCCAGCTCGAGCATAAAGCCCTTGATGGACGCAGCGTCCCAAGCGCGCGGGCGGGCAGTCCAGGCGTTGTCGACGGTGTCCCACGGCAGTGCGATGCACACGATCTCGTAGACCAGCGACAGCAGCACCAGCTGCAGAGCGCTCATGGGCAAAAACGGCAAGAACAGGCTCGCAGCGGTTACGGACAGCACGTTGCCAAAGTTGGAGCTCACCGTGGTCTTGAGGTACTTGAGCAGGTTGCCGTAGGTGCGGCGGCCTTCGATGATGCCGCGCTCGAGCACGCCCAGGTCCTTTTGGAGCAAGATGATATCGGCGGATTCCTTGGCGATATCGACGGCGGAGTCGACCGAGATGCCGCAGTCGCTCGCACGCATCGCGGCGGCGTCGTTGATGCCGTCGCCCATAAAGCCCACGGTGTGGCCGAGCAACTCGCGCATGACGCGCACCAGGCGCGCCTTCTGCAGCGGCGAGAGCTTGGCGAAGAGGTGGGTGTTCTCGGCGCGCTCGGCAAGCTCGGCGTCGTCGAGCGCATCGATCTCGGAGCCCAGCAAGACGTTGCTCGCGTCGATGCCGATCTGCTCGCAGACGGTGGCGGCGACACGGTCATTGTCGCCGGTCAGGACCTTAACGGCGACGCCCTTGGCCTCGAGGGTGGCGACGGCGCCCGCGGCACTTGCTTTGGGCGGATCGAGGAAGGCCAAAAAGCCCATCAGCACCATGTCGCACTCGTCGGCGATGCCAAACTCGCCCACGCAGCGCGGATCGGTCTTCTGCGCCACAGCAATCACGCGCAGGCCCTCGGCGTTAAGCCCAGCGACCTGCTTGCGAATCTGGGCGAGCTTCTCGTCGGTGAGCGGCTGAGCGATGCCATCGACCTCGACAAAGGAGCAGATCTCGAGCATCTCCTCGGCAGCTCCCTTGGTAACCATCTGGGTTTTGCCTTGGGCGTCGGCTACAACTACGCTCAGGCGACGGCGCGAGAAATCGAAGGGCACCTCGTCGACCTTGGCATAGCGGTCACGCAGGCTCTGGCCCAGCATGGAATCGGGCGCGACGGTCGAGGGCGTCACGTCGGCGCGGTCGATGACGGCCAGGTCGATAAGGTTCTTGAGGCCAGTCTGGAAGAAGCTGTTCAAAAACGCATGGCGCAGCACGCGTGCGTCCTCGTTGCCGTCGGTGTTGAGGTAGCGCTCGAGCACGATGCGGTCTTCGGTGAGGGTGCCGGTCTTGTCGCAGCACAGGACGTCCATCGCGCCGAGGTTTTGGATCGCCGGCAGTTCCTTGACGATAACCTGACGACGGGCGAGGTCCTTGGCGCCCTGCGACAGGCTCGTGGTCACGATGACGGGAAGCATCTGCGGCGTGATGCCCACGGCCACGCTCGTGGCGAACAGCAGCGCGTCGATGACGTTGCCCTTGGTGGCGGCGTTGATGGCAAAGACGGCCGGCGCCATAACGAGCATGAGGCGTACGAGCAGCATGGAGACGCTCGAGACGCCGCGGTCAAACGCGCTCTTCTCGACGCGCCCGTTGAGCATCTTGGCGATGCCGCCCAGGTAAGTGTCCGAGCCGGTGGCAACGACAAGCGCCATGGCGGTGCCGTTTTGCACGGAGGTGCCGGTAAAGACGATGTTCTTGCAGGCAGAGAGTGGCAGCGCAGAGCCGTCGGCGCCCTCGACGACGGTGATGGCAGCGGTCTTCTCGACGGCCTCGCTCTCGCCGGTGAGCGCGGACTCGATCACAAATAGGTCGCGCGCGGTGATGACGCGGGCATCGGCCGGCACCATATCTCCGGCAGAGAGGCGGATCACATCACCGGGGACGAGCTCGTCGAAGGGGATCTCGACGCGCTCACCGTCGCGCAGGGCACAGCAGGTGTTGGAGACCAGGTCCTTGAGGGCCTCGGCCGCATTGCCGCTGCGGGCTTCTTGGATAAACTTCATACCGCCCGATACCAGCAACATGATGCCGATGACGATGACCGTGGAGGGGTCACGCTGCAGCTCGGGCACGGCGAGCACGTCGATGTAGAGCGAGACCAGTGCGAGGGCGGCGAGGATGCCAGCGAAGGGATCGACGAACGCGTCGGCGATGCGGCGGGCGAGCGTCTTGGTCGGCGCTTCGATGGTGTTGGGGCCGACGGCGCTCAGGCGCTCGGCGGCGTGCTCGGCGGTGAGGCCGTTTGCCGTGGCGTCAAGCAGTACGAGAGTGTCCTCAGCACAATGGGTGGCGGCGAATATGGTGTTCTTGGACAGGCCGGCGTGGGCGGCAGGGCGCGCCGTGCGGCGGCGCTTGGAGATAGCTTCGAGTACCGTAGCGGTTTTGAGCATCAGCATAGGGTCCTCCTTGTTGAAGGGAGTTAGCGTACGTGTCGAATTTGCTTTAAAAAACCTAGATGTCGCTCACGTCATACTCGCGAACCACCACAAAGGGGACAGGCACCTTTGTGGCGGTTTTGACGATCGGTTCGTGGCGCTTATGCGAATACGGAATCCTCGCGGCGTGCCGAGGGCGACATGCAGGTTTTTCGACTATGACTGCCTTCCATGGCACACCTCCTTATGGACGGGCGCAGCGCGCTTTGGGTATCTCGTACCCGTTTTAATCCGCCCGTATTCTTGATGAGGGGGTTTGACATGTCAACCCCCATTGTTCGGAAAACCGTTGCCCCTGACAAAGCCTTTACAGAATGCCGTGGCCTCAAAGCGCGCCCGCATCGACGCTTCGCCTGCGCTAAACTGGAAGGCACGTACGCGATTACGAGAGGAGCCCGCATGGAGGCTTACAAGCAAGAGTTCATCAAGTTCATGGTCGAGTCCGACGTTCTTAAGTTTGGCAGCTTTACGCTCAAGAGTGGCCGTCAGTCCCCGTTCTTTATGAACGCCGGCGCTTACGTGACGGGCTATCAGCTCAAGAAGCTGGGCGAGTATTACGCCCAGGCCATCCACGATAATTTTGGCGACGACTTTGATGTGCTGTTTGGACCGGCCTACAAGGGTATTCCGCTGGCCGTCGTGACCGCCATTGCCTACCACGAGCTGTACGGCAAGGAGGTCAAGTACTGCTGCGACCGCAAGGAGGCCAAGGACCACGGTGCCGATAAGGGCAACCTGCTGGGTTATGAGCCCCAGGACGGCGACCGCGTGGTGATGGTCGAGGACGTTACTACCAGCGGCAAGTCCATCGACGAGACCTATCCCAAGGTCATGGCTGCGGCCGATGTCGAGATCAAGGGCCTTATCGTCTCGCTCAACCGCATGGAGGTCGGCAAGGGTGGCGTGACCACCGCTCAGAAGGAGATCGAGGCCAAGTACGGTTTCCCCGTCGCGAGCATCGTCTCTATGGACGAGGTCGTCGAGACCCTCTACAACCACGAGATCGACGGCAAGGTCGTCATCGACGACGAGCTCAAGGCCGCCATCGACGCCTACTACGAGCAGTACGGAGTTCGTTAGTTACGCGGGTTTACCAACCCGCGTAACCACTTGACGCTGCAAACCCGCCAGAGCGGCAATCTGCCTTTCAACTTCGGCGGCATGACCAGAAGGTCAATGCCGCCTCGTTTCAAGGCACCTTGCTCGCTCTGGCGGGTTTTCGCTGTCGTTGCCAAAACATCGGCGGTGCCGTTGCCGTGGGGGTACTCATTGGGAACGTACTTAAATGAGTGCCCGCAGAGTGAGAGTGGATAATCGCCCGTTTTTGGTCTGTTTGCGGGCTCAAAGTGGGAGATTATCCACTCTCGTCATTTTGGCACTTGGGGACGTTCCTTTTGTGCCGGCACCTGGGGACACTCCTTGTCGAATGTGGACCGCCGGTTGCTACGCGACGGTGATGGCGACCTGGGCGTAGCGGGTGCAGGGGCGCTCGGCGTGCGTCTGCATGGTGAGGGTGAGCACGAAGCGGTCGCCGGGTCGTGCGTCGGCGGGTACGACGAAAACGGCGTCCACCGTGCATTCCTGCCACAGCGACAGATTTTGGGAACCTGCATAGCTCGACGGGTCCACGGCGACATCCCAATGTGCGTCGAAGCCCCGGCCGTCGGGGTCGACGATGGTCGCCGCCAGGGCGACGCGCTCGCCGGTTGCGGCGCTGCGGTCGGCCGTGACCTCGACAACGTGTGCCGGATGCGAGCAGGCCGCCGGATCGTGGGCGCACCATTGCGCGCGGGCGGCAAAGTCCTCCTGATAGGCACGCAGATAGGGATTGGGATTGTCGTCTGCGGGTGTGCTGATGTCGGCAAGGCCGGCGGGCGCGTTCGCGTCTGCATCGGGATGTCCATCAAGAAACATGCGGCCGAGCAGCGTGTCGAAGTCGCGGTCGTCGATGCCGCGCAGGCCAAACGGCAGCAGCGGAATATAGGTCATACTGTCGCCTTCGGCCATAAAGTCGCCGCGCTCAAACTGCATCGCGGGCATGCCTTCCAGGCCCCAATCCAGACGGGCATGCTTGCCAAACTGAAAGCGCTCGGGCTCGTTTTCGTAAACCTTGCCATCGCCATAGAGCATATAGCGCGCCATGAGGGGGCCGTTGCCCTGCGTGAGATTTTGCTCAGGCCAAGGAGCCTTAAACAGCGGCAGTGTATCGGGCTGAGCGATCTTGGCGTCGACATAGCCGCCATACATATAGGGAACACGCCAAAAGATGAGGTCGGGAAAGAGCTCGCGTCCATGGTCGAGCCATGAGTTGTCCTGCCCCACGCCATCGGCCACGCCCAGCACGCGCACCTTCTGATAGACCCGCTGCTGCACGGCGGGCCACTCGGGCGTGCTCTGCCACTGCTCGACGATGGACATGAGCGCACGAACGATGGTGTTCATACCACCCCAGGAAAGGAGCCACAGCGTGCGCGGGTCGTCGTCCATAATGGCGCGGGCGATGACGCGCGAACCAGGCGTCTCCTCGCGAACGTCGCCCTCAAAGGCAACGTTGCCCACATAGGTACGCTCGATCATTTCCGCTGGCGTGGGGAAGGACGGCTCGTCGGCGGCCTGCGCGTTGGCGTTCAGCGTGGGCCAAGCGTCCGAATACTCATTGCTCCAAAGGCTTTCGATCCAGCCCTCGGGGAAGGGACGGTACTCCATGAGCGAGCCGGCCTCGGGATCGGGCTCATGCGGAACGACATCCCAGGTATAAGAGCGCACACCTTTGGTGCGCCAATGCGCATTCACCTCGCCCAGCGTATGGACGCCGTCGCCAAGAAAGTGATACTGCGAAGCCGTGTACACCACAGCCTGCACATCGAGCACATTGAGATACAGAGCCAAATGAACCAAAGAGTTCATATCATCGACTTCCATATCGGTAGTAACAATCACCCGAGTCAAATCATGAGACATAAGAACAGCTCCAACCAAGAATCTTTCAGCCAGTTACGCGCAAGGCAAGACGGGACCCACGCCCCCATCGCCACCGACCCGGCGGCCCACCGGAAGCGCCCGGCCAGCGTTTCGAACAACGTAAACTTAGGGGGTCCTGACCTTTAGTTTTGTAAACATTCCGCAGCGCGGGCCCGTTTATCCGATGCTCCGGAGGAGCAGGATGAACGGGCCCATGCGCGAGGACGTCTACAAAACTAAAGGTCAGGACCCCCGATGGGATGGCTATCTCGAAACCCTGGCCGACCACTCCCAGCAGCCCACCGGCTCGCCGTCGATGAGTACGTTGCCCCCGTCGAAGTCTTGATAACACAGGTCGTTGAACTGGTGGATCCACACGCCGTGATTGAACGTCTTCTTGGGCGAGCCGTCGGCCTCGCGGTACACGCCGGTCAGGTCCTCGACATGGCTAAAGTAGGTGAGGTGCACGTTGGCGTCGGCATCACGCAGGCGCGCCGTGAGCGGCAGCACAGTCTGCTGCGGGAACACGAGCTCGTCGCCCTTGGAGTGCGTAAACCACAGCGGCGTCTTGGAGAGTGCGGCCACGTCCTCGTCCGTGGCGTTGTACCACGGCGCGCAGCAGGGAAGGCCCGCGGCGAAGAAATCGGGGTAGTCGGCGCACAGGCGCAGGGTCATAAAGCCGCCGTTGGAAAGGCCGGCGACCACGATGCGATCGGTGTCGATGCGGTCGGCATGCTCGGCGACAAACTCGTCGATGAGCGCCTTGAGCACGGGGGAGTAGATGCTCTGGTTGGAGCGACCGAGCTGCTCGACGCTGTTGTCCATCCAAAACGTGGGCGACTGCGGCACAAGAACCCAGGCAAAGCCGCCAAAGTAGCGCTGGATCTGCTTTTGCGAGAGCGCTGTCACGCGGTTGCCGGTGTAGGCACGCGTTGCGCCCTCGCCCTGTGTGGCGCCCTTGCCCTCGCCGGCGCCGTGCAGGTACACGATCAGCGGCGCCTTCTCGACGGCGGGCGTGTCCTTGGGCGCAAACGGGTTGAAAAGCGCGGAGTCAGCGGGCTCAAAGCTCGGCTCAAAATAGCCGTACTCGAGCGCGAAGCCGTCGACGGGCGTCTGCTGCACGGCGTTATGCCAGCCCTTGAGCGCGGGGCAGATGTCGCCGCGGCTGCGATCGAAGACGAGGCCCGCGGTGGGGTCATCGCCGTCTTCGCCCGGGAGGGCCACAAGCTGCGTCACGCGCAGGTGGTTCTCTATATAGCGCGAACCCAGCACGCCACCCTCGATCTCTTTGGTGAGACGCACCTCGGGCGTCTCGAGCGCTACGTGTGTGCCCTTGGGTAGGGGCTGACCGTTCTCATCGCAGGGGTAGGCGGCGAGGACCGGCACGTAGCCCACGGAGGGCGCTGCGTGATCGGTGCCGTGCTCCTTGCGCATCAGGACCTCGCCCGTGCGCTCATGGCGGGCACAGTAGATATTGAACGTGTGCTCGTTCACGTCGTTGGCGCGCACGGTACAGGGCAGGTCGAGTACGACCTTGCTGATCCAGGGGCCAAAATCGCCCAGCGTGGTGACGGTTGCGTAGGTACACGATTTGAGTTCCATGAGCTACTCCTTTGTGCCGCAAGTACTAAACAAAAGCGGCAATACAGACTAAACATGTTTAGTTTAATGCAGAATTGTAGAATGAGCAGATGAACTCGGTAAACGGTAAAACTGAACACGCAATGAACTACTAAACAGACGTTTACTATTAACTAGCAGGACTTTTGTTGAGGATCTAGCTCGTTACAAAGGTGTTTATCAAAATAAAAGCCCACATAAATAGCCATATATCAATATCTGGTCAAATAGACGATCTTCTACCGTCTAAATACGCTTATCCCCGATTTCCTACCGTTCACCGGACTCCAGACGGCAAAATCGCCACAAATCAGGCACTCCGTGTAAACTAAAGCCCGTAAACGTTCAGTAAACAAATTGTTTACCGCAACGTTAAAGCCCGGGCCGCCGTAAGGGGTTATAGCGGTAAGGGTCCATGCAAGTCGCGGCGTTAGGTACGCCGCATAATTATTGAGGAGGGGTCCCATGGCAGTAGATAACAAGCAGATTGCCACCGATGTCCTCGAGCTCGTGGGCGGTGCGGAGAATGTTACCGTCGCCACCAACTGCATGACGCGCTTGCGTCTGACGCTCAAGGATAACAGCAAGGCCGACGTGGAGAAGATCAAGAAGGTCAAGGGTGTTCTGGGTTGCCAGTTCGCCGGCAGCCAGCTCCAGGTCATCATCGGCCAGAACGTGCCCAAGGTGCTCACCGAGTTCGTCGCCATCTCCGGCGTCAAGCAGGGTGCCGCCGTTGACGAGAATCTCGATGCTCCCAAGGAGAAGTTCGAGCTCAAGAACCTGCCCAACATCATCCTCGACTATCTGTCGGGCTCCATGACCCAGCTGATCCCGCTGCTCATGGCCGGCGGTCTGTTCCGCACCATCGCGGCTGTCCTTGGCCCCACCATGCTGGGCGTTATTTCGGACACGGACCCGACTTATACGTTCCTCTACACCACACTGTATGAGGCCACGTTTACGTTTATCCCGATCTACCTGGGTTATGCTGCGGCTAAGAAGCTCGGCGCCAGCCCCGTTCTCGGCATGCTTCTCGGCGGTGCCCTTATGGCCCCGTCCGTGGTGAGCGTCGCCACCCAGGAGGGCGGCGGAATCATCTCGGTCTACGGCATCCAGATCGCCGCTGCCAACTATCAGCAGTCCGTCCTGCCGATCATCCTTTCGGTGCCGGTCCTCTACTTCATCGAGAAGTTCTTTAAGAAGGTCATGCCCGACGTGCTCTCCACGGTCTTCACGCCGTTCTGCACCATGATCGTCACGATTCCCATCGCTTTTATCGTCCTCGCTCCGATCGGCAACGAGCTCGGCAGCCTCATCGCCAACATTCTTTTCGGGCTTGCTGACCTTGGCGGCGTCGGTATCCTGATCGTGATGGCCATCCTCGGCGCCTTCTGGCAGCTCTTCGTGGTCTGCGGTATGCACATGCCCGTTATCCTGCTCGCTCAGGTGCAGATCATCGCTGCTGGCTACGATCCCTTCGTCTTCGTTTCCACTAACTGCGCTATGGCCGCTGTCTGGGGCTGCGCCTTCGGTGCCTTCCTCAAGATGAAGAACGCTGACGAGAAGAGTCTTGCCCTGGGCTACGTCATCTCCGCCATCGCCGGCGGCGTCACCGAGCCCGCGCTCTTCGGTATCCTCATGCGCTTCCGCCGCACCATGCTCGGCATGTTCATCGGCGGTGCCATCGGCGCTGTGTTCTCGGGCCTCATGGGCGTCACCTATTACCTCGCAGGCGGTGCCTCCAACTTCCTGGTCTTCACCAACTACCTGCAGGGTGGCCAGATGAACACCGTCTGGGCTATCGTCGGTATGGCAATCTCCTTTGCTATTGCCGCTGCCGTCGTCTTTGTCACCGGCTTCTCCAAGGAGGAGCTCGCCGAGATGGAGGCCTAGTCGCCCCGGCCTTGGTCTAAATAAGACCCCCTACACGACAGGCCCCGCTTGGCATAAGCCCGGCGGGGCCTTCCTGTAGACTTTTTAGGAGAGACGTAAGGGCCCTGTGCTTCGCGTGCGTTCAATTTGAGCTGAGCAACTGCAGCCGCAGACCCTACTGTGATAATGCGGCAGGCGACTTCTTTACCTCCCTCCTAGCAAGTCTCCCCAAGAGAAAGGTGCCATATGAGCTTGGGAAAACTGACCGTCAATACCCGTGAGGACGGGTTCCTCTGCGACGGCAAACCATTCTTTTGGTTTGCCGATACGTGCTGGAGTGCCTTTACGAGCATCACCGAGAACGATTGGGACTACTACCTCACCCGCCGTGCCGAGCAGGGTATGAACGTACTGCAGATCAATACCCTTCCGCAGTGGGACCGCTGCCTGCCCGACCTGGGCATTTGGCCCTATGCGAGCGAGGACGGCGTGCACTTTGATTGGAGTGCACCCAACCAGGAGTACTGGGACCGCGCCCGCCGCATGTGCCAGGCAGCCGTGGAGCACGGCATTCGCCCGGCGCTCGTGCTCATGTGGTGCAACTACGTGCCCGGTACCTGGGGCTCCGTGATCGCCGAGCGCCTGGGTGCCGAGGTCATGCCGCGCGAGGAGGTTCGCGCCCACGTTGCCCGCGTCGTCGAGAACCTGGGCGAGTTCGACCCCGTCTACGTGGTGACAGGCGACACCGACTTTAAGACCGACGAGGCTATCGCCTATTACGGGGATGCACTCGACGAGGTCACCAAGCTGGCTCCCGAGTCCTTGCACACCATGCATATCAACCGTGGCAACCGCGCCCTGCCCGAGCAGTTTGCCGATCGCTTGGACTTCTACATGTTCCAGCCCGGCCACAACTATAGCGGTCAGGAGGAAGCTTGGAAGCTGCCCGAGGATTTTCGCGCGCAGTATCCCAAAAAGCCGATGGTCAATTCCGAGCCCTGCTACGAGCAAATGGGCGCGAGCCGCAACGTGTACTGGCGTTTTACCGCGCAGGATTGTCGCGCGAGTGTTTGGTCGAGCATTCTGGCCGGTGCCAGTGCCGGCATTACCTACGGTGCGCACGGCGTGTGGAACTGGCAGACCTCTCAGAGCCGTGGCAGCGTCCTTGGCGAGGGCTTTGACATGCCGTTCCGCTGGCAAGAGTGCCTGCAGTTTGCGGGCGTGTGGGACTTTGGCCTGATCGAGCACGTGCTGCGCGGCCTGGGTGCCACGAGCGCGGATGGGGCGGTAGCTGTTGAACCCGCGCAGGAGCTGCTCGACGATGCACGCGAAGCCATCCGTGTGGCGCGCGTGGGCGAACGCGTGGTGGTCTATCTGCCGAGGACCACGGCCGTCAAGCTCAAGCTCGAGGGCGGCACCACCGCCTGGAATGCTGTGGCGTTTGACCTAGAGAATAAACGCGTGGCCAACCTGCCGGTTATGTCCGTCGACGATGCCGTGCGCGTGGCCCAGCATCCCTTCGAGCACGATGCACTCCTGGTGGTCTCGCCCGCTCAGTAGCGCGCGGTTCCAACGCGACCAGCGGCAAAAGGGCTCGAGTAACGACTACAGAATGAGGGTGGATAATCTCCCGTTTTTGGCCTGTGCGCAGGCTCAAAGTGGGAGATTATCCACCCCCGTCATTTAAGTGTCCAAAAATCCTCTCTCGTTTTATTTGAGCCCGGGCAGCTTGGTAAAGGGGAAGGACTGCTCGAGGAACTCGGAGCAGCGGGCGTAATCTTTGGCAAAGTAGCTGCTGTAGAGCGAATCGAGCACGTATTGCACGGCGATGTGACTGGCAAACTGCGTGATGCGGTGGCTCAGGCTCTCGATATCGCTCACGGTGAGATAGGCGGCAAAGCCGGGGTGAATGCGGGCACAGTATGGCGTGCCGATGACGATGACCGGGACATGTCGACTGCAGAGGATCGGCAAGATCTCCTTGAGGTTGGGGGCAAGGCCGCTGTAGGAGATGACGATTGCCGTATGGTCGGGGCCCGAGGCGAGCGCCGTGCGCACTTGGGCCTCGATATTGTCGTAGCACGTCGAGCTCTTACCGGCGGAAAGCAGGCGATCGCGGAACATTCCCGCCGGATACAGGTTATGTGAGCCCGTGTAGATGTCCACGGTGTCGGCGCGTAAGACGAGCTTGGCGGCGTAGTCGAGCTGTGCCGGGTCGAGGATCTCGCGCGTTTCGGAAAGCGTGGTCTCGTACAGTCGCGCCATGCGCTCGGAGATCTCCTGGGCGCTGGAGGTCGCATCAAAGGGAAAGTTGATATCCACCTCGGGGGCGGAGTCTGCGCGCGAGGCTGCGCGCATCAGCTCGACCTTGAGTTCTTTGAAGCCCTCGAGGCCGAGCTTTTTGCAAAAGCGGTGGATGCTCGCAACGGAGACATTGGCTTGGCGCGCAAATTCCTTAATGGAGAGCCCGCGGACGTCCTCGCCCATGGCAAGAACCGTCTGCCCGAGCTGCTGCTCGGTGGGGGTGAGCTCCTTGCCCTGCGTGATTTTGCGCTTGATGTCCATATGACTCCTATGCGTTCGTATTGCGATGTATCAATCATAGCGGTAAACAAAACGCCCGGCTTGGCTGGGGAGAGCAAGCCGGGCGTCCCGTAAAGGACCGTTACCCGAGCAAGCGGACGGGGCCGAGCAGGCCACTGGGCTCGGAGGGTTCGGTGAGGGCGAAGATGTCGGTGATGGCGTGGTCGAGGGTGTTGATCACATCGATTGTGAGCGCATGCTCGCCGGCGGCAAGGGTGCCGAGCTCAAAGCGGTAGGGCGGACAGATACGGCAGCCCAGATCCGCGCCGTCAAGCGTGACCGTGGCGGTCTCAAAGACCTCGCCCAGGTCGAGCGCGGCGCCGGCGAGGTTCTCAGCAACGGCAAAGCTTGCCTGGTAGCGGAAAGTGCCTGCCTTGCCGGGGAATTCGGCGCAGGAAAGATCGTGCAGGTCGCCAAGCTCGACGGCCTCGCCAAAGACCAGGTGCGTGGCATCGGCGCCGGGCGCGGCAAAGGAGACGTTCCAGGGGCCGTCAACGCGCGTGACCTCACGCTCGGCATCGGAGCCTCCGCGCTCGTCGGCAGCGGGCGCCTCGGTCCCGAGCACCACAATGCAGCTCTCGTAGGGCGCGAGCTCAAGCGTGCCGTCAAAGGCGACGGGTGCGCTGCCGTTGAGCAAATCGAGGCGCACGCCGTGCACGGGCGCGCCGTCAGCGAGCTCAACATGCGTGTGAATGCCCTGCTTGGGATGCTCGTTTACCAGCATGAGGTAGCTCTCGTCGGCGCGGTCGTAGCGAAGCGCGCGCAGCCACGGCTGCGGATCGGTGCACGCCACGGTCTGCATGCCGGCTGCGGCGAGCACGCTCGCAAGCTCAGAAGTGGCAACAACGCGCACGCCTGCAAGCTCGTTGGCCTCCACAGGGGCAAAGCCCGCGCGGCTGGCAGCTTCGCCGTCATAGCGCTTGCTCGGCAGCTTATCCAGGGCATATACGCCAACGCCTGCGGCCGCAGCGCGCGCGGCAAAGTTGAGTACGGCCCCGCCGGCATATTCGGCGCCGGGCATCACCAGGCAGCGGTACGCCTGGCCGTTCACGCTAAAGCCGCTGCCGTCTGCGGCGAACTCCACGACGTAGCGCTCGGTATCTTCAAACGCCTCGGCCGGCACGATATCGAAATCGATCTGCGCACGCACAAGCTCGGCGGCGGAATGCTGCATAAACGAGGCCTCGCCCGCCCACTCGGCGTCGGCGTGGTACAGAAGCGCCACCGGCGTGACGGCTCGTCCACCCGAAAGCAGGCTCGAGGTGCGGTTCATGTAGCTCATGAGCTTGCCAAGGTGCGCAAACTGGGGGTTCTGACCGTGCGCGTAGAAGTGCGGCGGGCAGTCGAAGTCGGGGAAGGCGGCCATGCTAAAGGCGTGCGGCACAAACCAGTTGACGCCGCGCACCATAACGTGGTCGGCGATCCATTTCATCTCGCGCAGGCCCTCGTGCCAGCCAAAAGCGCCAAACACCTCGGCCATGCAGCGGCCCTGCTTTTTGGGGTCGAGATGCGCTGCCGAGGAGCCCAGCTTGGGCAGCGCGTAGTTGTAGAACTCCAGGTCCCACACGCCGCGGCCGTAGGAGTGGGGCCCTTGGTCCATGCCGGGGATGAGCTGGTTGATCACGATGTCCACGCCCGCCATGTCCTGGCCGCCCACGGCGCGGAAGTAGTGGCCGGCGCCCACACCCAGGCGCGCGTGGCAATCCTTGTCTTCGATCACGTGGCCGATATACTGCACGCCGTGCGCGCGGCACCAGTCGCCGAGCTGGTCGCAGAAGCACTCCTTGTAGAGCGTGCTCGCAATGTCCATGTACACGTGGCGCACGTGCGCGCCGGCGTCCTTGCGATCCCACAGATGCGGGAGCTCGTCCAGGTAGCGCTCGCCCAGCGCCGCGCGCAGGCGGCGCTCGAGCTCAGCCGACCAGGGCAGGGGCGCGGTGGCCTTACCGATGAGTGTGTCGGAGATACCATCGGCGCCGGTGACGCCCTTCTCGTTGGCAAAGCCGGGTTCATCGGAGAAAAAGCCCAGGATGGTCTTGCCAAACTCATCGCCCAGATGCGCAAAGTGCGGCTCGTACACGGCATCGATGAGCTGCGCCACCGAGGCACGGTCGACCATGTTGATGTAGTCCTCGTTGTAGGAGGTCTTGCCGCTCGTGAACATCACGCACGCCTGCGTGATGCCGGCGGGCGCGTCAAAGACCAAGCGGCAGGGCGTGCCGTGCTCGTCCTCGATTATGCGGTGCTCGACCTCGATGGTGCGCCCTGCCTGCATAAACGTAACGCCATAGAAGCGCTCCGTCTTGTCGAACATGTTGGTGAGCACGGTGCTCGCCTGCGGCGTGGGGCCCACCACGTCGATGGTGCGGTGGGTGAGAACGACCTTGCGGAGCTCGGGCGCCGCCTCCTTGACGGCGCCGTTGGCGTATCCGGTGGGAAAGTGTGCGTCGTCCAAGATCCAGATCTTGAGGCCCAGCTGCTTACACGTGTCAATCACAAAGCGCAGGTCACGCCACCAGCCCTCACCGCAAAAATCGGGATGCGGGCGACTCTCGAGGCAGACCTCGTGGATATCGGCGCCGGCAATCTTCTCCAGATACTCGGCAATGGTCTGTTGGCTCTCGCCCTTCATCCACAAAAACGGGAGCACGTGGTTGTCGTAGGTACCGTTGAGCACCTGCTGGTAGTACGCGGTCATGGATCCTCCTTGCAAACCGATGGTGGGCAGCGTATGTTGCATGACTCCATTCTGGCGTGCGGGCGGCGGCGTGCTAATATCCAAATCACGGCAGAATATGACCGAATCAACGATTGGCGGGGACATGGAGATCTTGGAGCTCGAGCGCCGGCTGAGCGAGCTGAGCGCCAGCGAGAGACGATATAGGGACGAGGCTCCCTTTGACTGGTCGATCATGACCGAGCGCGTTGAGGTCGATGGACGGTCGGTGCGAAAGATCGGACAGATGGGGGCGGAATATGCTCAGGCCGGAATGCCAGCTGGCCTGATGATTAGGAGAAACTCGCGCTTTAACGCGGTACCCGAGCATGTGCACGACTACGTTGAGATCAGCTATGTGTACCGGGGGCGCTGTCCGCAGACGGTTGCGGGGGAGGAACTCGTGCTCGAGCGCAACGAGGTGCTGCTGCTCGATGCCGCCTGCCCGCATGCCGTGGCGGCGCTTGGTGAGGACGACATCATGCTGAGCATGACCGTTTCACGCTCTTTTTTGCGCCGGAGCCTCGAGTCGAGCCTCTCGCGCGAGAGCGCGGTCTCGCGGTTTTTGTTCAACGCGCTCAACAGCGAGACGGACCATCGGGGCCATGTCCGTTTTCATTGCGGCGAGAGCCGTCGGATTCGGCGCTACATGCAGGAGACGCTCTGTGAGCTGTACGACCCGAGCCCTAATGGTCCCGAGATCGTCCTGCGTCTGTTTCAGCTGTTTTTGGCCGAGCTCATGGACTGCTACGAGCGCGAGCTGGTGCGCGGCGCGGCGGACGGCGCGGCGGGGCCCACTGCCCTGGTGACGGGAATGCTCGGCTATATCGATCGCGAATTCGCTGCATGCTCCCTCGAGGGGATGGCGGCGGAGTTTGGCTTGAGCCCTAATTATGCGACGGCGCTCCTCAAGCGGCATGTGGGCAAGACCTTTAGGCAGCTTGTGCAGGAGCGACGCCTGGTACGTGCGGCCGAGCTTCTGCGCGGCGGCGCAACGGCCGGGGCGGCTGCGCATGCGGTGGGCTATGAAAACATGAGCTTCTTCTACCGTAAGTTTCACGACAAGTATGGCTGCACCCCCGCGGCATACCGCCGGTAAGCGCGGGGCGGATCGTCTTCGCTCCTTCGGTGTCAAAAAGTTTCAGCTGCAGCGCTGTTGCAGCGCGCGTCTGCGAAAAGAAGTGTCCAAATCGGCGCCTTCGCCCTGGCCTGGAGCGACTCGGCGGCATACTCGTTTCATCAGCAACACGCATGAGCGAGGAGGCACTTATGGGATTCCCCGAGGGTTTCTATTGGGGCGGCGCCACGGCCGCCAATCAGTTTGAGGGCGCTTGGAACGTGGACGGCCGCGGTCCTTCCGTCGACGACCATTTCTTGGGCGGCAGCTACAAGGAGCCGCGTCAGATTACGATCGACATCGACCCCAACCGCTTCTACCCCAACCATGACGGCATCGATTTCTACCATCACTACGAGGAGGACATCGCGCTGTTCGCCGAGATGGGCTTCAACATGTTCCGCATGTCCATCTCCTGGAGCCGCATCTTTCCCAACGGCGACGACGCCGAGCCCAACGAGGCCGGCCTCGCCTTCTACGATCGCGTCTTCGACTGCCTGCGCGCTCACAATATCGAGCCGCTCGTGACCCTGTCGCACTACGAGATGCCTTATCACCTGGTCGAGAAGTACAACGGCTGGGCGAGCCGCGAGCTCATCGGCTTTTTTGAGAAGTACTGCCAGACCGTCTTCGACCGCTACCAGGACAAGGTCAAGTTTTGGCTCACCTTCAACGAGATCAACTGCGGTACTCAGGACATGGGCAACCTCTTTGAGACCAGCATGATTCAGGGCTTTGAGGGTCCGGCTTCGGCGGTCCATACTACGCCGCAGGCTCGTATGCAGGCGCTGCATCACCAGTTTGTCGCCAGCGGCCGCGTCGTGCGCTATGCCCACGAGCATTATCCGCAGTTTAAGATGGGCAACATGGACTGCTTCATCCTCTCCTATGCCGCCACGTGCGATCCGGCCGACGTGTTCGCCACGCAGCAGGAGATGAATACCATGAACTGGTACTGCTCCGACGTGCAGGTGCGCGGTAAGTACCCGTTCTATGCCAAGCGCTTCTGGGCCGAGAACGATGTTGAGCTCGTGATGGAGGACGGCGACCTGCAGGATATCGCCGACGGCAAGGTCGATTTCTACACCTTTAGCTACTACATGTCCGGCACCGTGGGCACCCACAAGGACCACGAGATGACCGAGGGCAACATGACCTTTGGCGGCAAGAACCCCTATCTGGAGTCCACCGACTGGGGCTGGCAGATCGATCCGCTGGGCCTGCGCATCGCCCTCAACGAGATTTACGCTCGCTACGAGATTCCGCTGATGGTGGTCGAGAACGGCATGGGCGCCTACGACGAGGTCGAGGAGGACGGCTCCATCCACGACCCGTACCGCATCGACTACCTGCGCAGCCACGTCAAGGCCATGGGCGAGGCCATTGCCGACGGCGTCGACCTGATCGCCTACACCTGGTGGGGCCCCATCGACCTGGTTTCCGCCGGCACGGGCGAGATGCGCAAGCGCTACGGCTTTATCCACGTCGATAAGTACGACGACGGCACCGGTACCTACGAGCGCCGCCGCAAGGACAGCTTCTACGCCTACCAGAAGATCATCAAGTCCAACGGTACCGAGGGCCTGGCTTAATCGACAAGATGAGTGCCACCGTGGAAAAGCCTCGGGATGGGGTTGATTTCCGATCTCAGCCGAACACATTGAGCAAATAG
>NZ_QSRC01000011.1:0-35214 GCF_003436895.1 Collinsella sp. TF09-1AT
GCCGCTGACCGGTGGACGGCACCGAGCCGTACGCTTGAACTTAAAAGGGGGAGGCCTCGCGGCCTCCCCCTTCTTTGCGTTTACGGGCTTTTGTCTCACATAGTAGCTGTGTATTATAACCCTCGTTTGTCGCATCTTCTGCGAACGGGCTACAATAACTTAGTCTGTGCGATATGGAGGTGAACATGGCTGAAGCTGGTATCGGCGTTGATATCGTCGAGATTTCCCGCATGAAATCAATACTTGAAAAGACGCCGTCGTTTGCTCGGCGTGTGTTTACCGAAGAAGAGCGTGCGTATTGCGATGCATCATCGCGTCCCGCTGCTCACTATGCCAGCCGCTTTGCTTCGCGCGAGGCGGTACTTAAAGCTCTCGGCACGGGTTTTAGTCAAGGCGTTGGTCGCAAGGATGTTTCGGTTACGCGTGATAAACTCGGCAAACCGAAGGCGCTGCTTTCGGGCCGTGCTCTCGAGATCGCTCAAGAGCTGGGTGTTGTTGAGGTCGCTCTTTCCATTACGCTTACAGGAGACTTAGCCGTTGCGAATGCCATCGCAATTACCGAAGATGCTCGGCCTAAGCCAAAAGAGGAAAAGGTGAGTACCAAGAAACGCGTAGCGCAGACATTTAAAGAGGCTCGCTCTGTTTTAGATGAGCTTGAGCAGCTGCAGAATTCAGCATTGACGGAGCACCTGGGCGATGCTTCGCAAGATACGCTAGGAGCATAGATGAAACCGGTTTTGAGTACCGAAGAAGTCGTTCGTCTCGAGGACATCATCGAACGCGAAGGGACTTCGAAGGCCGAGCTTATGGAGCTAGCGGGTGAGTTTGCCGCCAACGAGGTCTTGAAGCTCAATCCCGATCGGGTTCTCGTTCTGGTCGGTTTTGGTAATAATGGCGGCGACGGTTGGGTTGCCGCCGATATTCTGAGCCATAAGGGTGTGGACGTCGATATCGTTTCTCCGGTTGAGCCGGATGAGATTCCTGCTGCTCTGGCGCGTCATGTTGCTCGTCGTACTGCCGGCCGCGATGTGCACGTTTGTGTCGGCCCCTCGCGTGACGAACTCGAGGTTTTGATCGATAAGGCCGATGTTGTTGTCGATGCCATTTTTGGTACCGGATTCCACGGGAATCTGCGAGCGCCGTTCTCCATTTGGATTCCTACGGTCAATGAATGCGCCGATTGCGTCGTATCCATTGATGTCCCCTCGGGCTTGAATGCCGAGACGGGCGTTGTTGATGACGACTGCATTCGTGCCGAGCGTACGGTGACGATGATTGCGCCCAAGATTGGTCTGTATAGCGCTGATGGCCCTGAGTACGCTGGTGATTTGATCTGCGGCAATCTTTACGACCGTCTTGACGAGGTCATCGATGATGTCGACCACGCCGCCGAGATTGTTGAGCCCGGTGATTTAGTTGATTTCTTTGCTCCACTGCCTACGAATATCGATAAGTATTCCCGTGGCTCTGTGCTTATTGTCGCCGGATCTGCGCAATATCCTGGTGCTGCCATTATGGCGGCTAAGTCTGCAGCTCGCGCGGGTGCTGGTTACGTGGCAGTCGCGGCTCCTGACGCCTGCGCCAATCTTATTCGCATGGCACTTCCTTCGATTCCCGTCTTTGCTATTCCGTCTGATTCCCGCGGCTCCTTTGGCGCCGCTGCGCGCATGACGGTGTGCGAGATTGCAAAGAAGTACAGCTGCGTGCTGTGCGGTCCCGGTATGACGACGTCTGCCGGCGCTATGCAGGTGGTTTCGGGCTTGCTTGAGCTTGATGTGCCGCTTATTTTGGACGCCGATGCACTCAACTGCCTTGCTAAGATTGCCATTGACGGTATTGATAGTAACCCCGAGATGTATCGTCGCGAGCAGCCGTTGGTTATGACACCGCACTATCGTGAGCTTTCGCGTCTGGTTGCCGGTGACGAGGTGAACGACCTTGGTACCGCGATTGCAGCCGCGCAGAAGGTTGTCTGGGCTGCAGGCTCCGACAATCTGGTGGTCATTGCCAAGGGGCCGACGACGGCTATCTGTGGTGTTGAGCGCGTGCTGCTGCCACTTTCGGGTCCGGCTTCTCTGGCAACTGCCGGTTCGGGTGATGTTCTGGCGGGTATTTTGGCCGGCACGCTTGCCACCATGCGCGACGAGATGGATCGTTGGGAGTTGCTGTATTCGTACGCCGTCGCACTTCACAGCTACGCCGGTTTTGCCGCGGCGACGGAGTATGGTGAGAAGAGCGTTATCGCAACCGATCTTATCGACTTGATCGGTCCTGCCATGGAGCTGGCGGCAAAGGACGCGCTCGAAGATCTGGGAATCATGGACGAAGGGTCGGATGACTAATCATGAATAAAGCCGATTTGACGCGCTGGTCCTGGGTCGAGATCGACCGCGGGGCGCTCCGTCGCAACACGAGGGCCTATAAGAACTTGTTGAATCCGCGTCAGCGCCTGTGCTGCGTGGTCAAGGCCGATGCTTATGGTCATGGAGCTGTTGAGTGCGCCAAGATCATGTATTCGGCCGGTGCCGACATGTTTGCCGTGGCGACGGTTAACGAGGGCGTTGAGCTCCGACAGGGCGGGATTGCGAAACCCATCCTCATCCTAAGCGAGCCGCCTATCGAGGCCATTCCGACGTTGCTCGAGTTTGATATCATGCCCTCGGTCTATACGTCCGACTTTGCTCTTGCGTATGGCGAATGTGCCGTCGCGGCGGGCAAGGTGGGCAAGTACCATCTTGCCATCGAGACGGGCATGAATCGTATCGGCGTTCACTACACACAGGTGCTCGACTTTGTACGCGGCATCAGTTTCCATCGCGGTATTCAGTGCGACGGCGTATTTACGCACTTCGCCACGGCCGATGAACCTTCGGGCTGGGACTACAAGCTGCAGTGTCAGCGCTTTACCGAGGCCGTTCAGGCCATTAAGGATGCGGGTTTTGAGTGCGGTATCGTGCACTGCGCCAACACGCCGTCCTCGATGCTCGACCCCTCGATGCATTTTGATATGATCCGCGCCGGCGTTGGCTTGTATGGCATGCAGCCGTGCGAGCTGAGTGGCCGCGTGATGCAGCTTGATCCCGTTATGAGCGTCCATGCGCGTGTGACGCGCGTGGCACACCCTGCGATGGGTGAGGGCGTGGGCTACGGTTTTACCTACCGCGTACCGCGTACGCGCGTTCAGATCTGCACGCTGCCGATCGGTTATGCCGATGGCCTATCGCGTACGCTTTCCAATCGTATGGATGTGCTGTATCGCGGCGAGCGTGTGCATCAGGTTGGCAATATCTGCATGGACCAGTTTATGGTCGCCATTCAGTCCAACCCGGCACACGAGATTCCCGAGGCCGAGTATGGTGACGAGATGATCATTGTCGGCCGCGATGGCGATGCCGAGATCACTATGGACGAGATGGCCCGACTGCGCGGAACGATTAACTACGAGGTCGCCTGCGGCTTTGGCATGCGTCTCGACAAGGTCTACGTGTAGGAGCCGCTATGGGCGTCATGCACATCCCCGGCCATACCCATCAGGCACCACGTGAGGTCGCACTCGAGGAAATTGAGGCCGTTCTGGGCGATTGTCACCTCTGCCAGCTCTACCAGTCGCGTCACAATATCGTGTTTGGTGTGGGAAACCCCCGCGCTCGCGTGATGTTTATTGGTGAGGCGCCGGGCCGCAATGAGGATTTGCAGGGCGAGCCCTTTGTGGGGGCGGCAGGCGAGGACCTCAACGGCATTTTGTCGCTGGCGGGCCTCAAACGCGAAGACGTCTACATTGCCAACGTGCTTAAGTGCCGCCCGCCGGGAAACCGCAATCCGCGTCCCGAGGAAGTGCTGGCTTGCTCGCCGTTTTTGCGTGAGCAGATTCGAAGCATCTGGCCCGATATTATCGTGACGCTCGGCAACCCCGCGACGCACTTTGTGCTTAAGACCGAGATTGGCATTACTAAGCTGCGCGGCAGGTTCCACCAGATGGGGCATTTTGTAGTAATGCCCACGTTCCATCCGGCAGCAGCGCTGCGCAATCCGGCGTGGCAGGAGCTGCTGGAGGAAGACTTTAAGATGCTGGGCGACTATCTGGAGCGACATCCCGCACCAGAGGACGCCTCGGAATAATAAGGAGCATATATGTCCCTGGAGCGCCTGGGGGTAGGTACTTACAAAACGACTTGCGCTGCCGATACGGAGTACTTTGGCGAGCTAATTGCACCGTGCCTTGAGGACGGCGATGTGCTCATCCTGACCGGTGGCCTGGGAGTGGGCAAAACTCACTTTACCAAGGGCGTCTCGCGCGGGCTGGGCGATGAGCATATGGTTACGAGCCCTACGTTTGCGCTCATGGCCGTTCACGATCAAGGTCGTATTCCGCTGTTTCACTTTGATCTATACCGCCTGGAGCATGCCTACGAGCTCGAGGATACGGGCATTTTCGATGTGCTGGGCTATGAGGGTGCTTGCTTGCTGGAATGGGGCGAACAATTCCAGGACGAGCTGACGGATGAGTATCTTTCGGTGACGCTCAAGCGTGATGAGGGCGACAGCGATGTGCGAACGATAACGCTCGAGGCACACGGTGACCGCGCAATGGAGCTTTCCCATTTGATTGATAAGGCTGTACAAGATGAGCTTGCATAACGACAACGCGCTGGTGGTGGCGCTCGATACCTCGACCGACATGCTTGCCTGCGCGGCAAGCTGGATTGATGGGCAGACGGGCGAGACGAAGCTCGTGAGTGGCGACCACATGTGTCGCCGTCACGCCAACGTTGAGCTCGTGAATACCGTTGATGGCGTGCTGGCTCAAGCCGGTCTGGATCGCAGCGATGTTGGTTACTACGTGGTCGGCCGCGGCCCGGGGTCGTTTACGGGTGTGCGCATCGGCATCTCCACTGCCAAGGGCCTCGCACGTGGTGCCAATGTTCCACTGCTGGGCGTGTCGACGCTCGACGCTTGCGCTTGGACGGCGTGGAAGGCTGGCGTGCGCGGCAAGCTTGGTATCTTGGCCGATGCCATGCGCGGTGAGGTATATCCGGCACTATATATGCTGGGCGATGAGGGTCCCGAGCGTCAATTTGAGCGCGAACACGTGGTCAAGGCCGCCGTGGCGCTCGATGAGTGGCGCCGAGCAGCGGACTGGGACCAGGTTCAGCTGACCGGTGACGGTCTCGTGCGCTATGGCAAGCTGCTGGGTGAGGACGAGACCGCCCGCTGCGTGGAGCGCGACCTGTGGTGGCCTTCGGGCGAGGGCTTGCTGCTCGCGCACGCTGCGGGTGACGGCGATCCGGCTCGCGTCCTGCCGATTTACACGCGCCTTTCGGATGCCGAGGAAAACGAGCGCAAGCGTCTTGGTCTTGCCGAGAGTGCGCAGAGCGAAATTACGGGCGTTGCCGATGAGCTCGCCGGTCGTCATCTGCAGTTCCGTCCCATGGGCGCGGCGGATGCCGAGGGCGCGAGCGCGCTAGAGGCTGCCTGCTTTGAAGGTGCCGGACACGAGGCGTGGACGCCGGGCATGTTCCTGTCCGAACTGGGCGAGGACGTCGCTGCGCCGCGCAGTTGGTGGGTGGCACACGACGACGGCAAGCTGCTGGGCCTTGCCGGCGGTATGGTCGTGGACGGTGATGTGCAGATTCTGGATGTCGCCGTCGATCCGACTCATCGCCGTGAGGGTATCGCCCGCAAGCTTCTGTCGCACGTGAGCTATGACGCGCAGATGCTCGGCTGCACCACGGCTTCGCTTGAGGTTGAGGACGGCAACGAGGGCGCAATTGCACTCTATGCCGCCCTGGGCTTTACCGAGGCGGGTCGTCGCCGTGGCTACTACGGTGCCGGCAAGGATGCCATCGTCATGACGGCGCCGCTGCCCCTGGTGCTTCCGGTCGACAATGCTTCGCCGGAGCCGACGGCGGCAGAGCAGCGCGTATGGCCGCTGCCTGCGCCTGGGCGCTCCGAGGGGGAGCGTGCCGAAATTGAGCGCCGCCACCTAGTGCTCGCTATCGAGAGTTCCTGCGACGAGACGGCCGTGGCGATAATCGATGCAGATGGCAATATGCTGGCCAACCAGGTGTCGACACAGATTGATTTTCACGCCCGCTTTGGCGGCGTGGTGCCCGAGATCGCCTCGCGCAAGCACGTTGAGGTGATTGTGAGTGTCGTGGATGCGGCGCTCGAGGATGCCGCAGCATCGCTGGGCCTTACGGGCGGAGCCATTGCACCAAGTGAGCTTGCCGCCGTGGGCGTGACGCAGGGTCCGGGCCTGGTGGGCGCGCTCGTGGTTGGCGTCGCCTTCGCCAAAGGCTTTGCCTACGCTGCCGGCAAGCCGCTCGTGTGCGTCAACCATCTGGAGGGGCACCTGTTTGCCAACTTGCTAGCGCAGCCCGACCTCAAGCCGCCGTTCATCTTCACGCTTGTCTCGGGCGGGCACACCATGCTCGTGCACGTGAAGGCATGGGGCGACTACGAGGTACTTGGTGAGACACTCGACGATGCTGTGGGCGAGGCCTTCGACAAGGTAGCCAAGGCGTTGGGTCTGGGCTATCCCGGTGGCCCCATCATCTCTAAGCTGGCCGAGACGGGCAACCCCAAGGCGATCGATTTCCCCCGTGCGCTTAACAGCAGGGGAGACTATCGCTTCTCGCTTTCGGGCCTTAAAACCGCTGTGACGCTCTACATTGAACAGGAGACCAAGGCCGGGCGCACGATTCACCTGCCCGATCTGGCAGCTTCGTTTGAGGCAGCTGTCTTTGACGTGCAGTACAAGAAGGCCAAAAACGCATTGCACGCTACCGGATGCAAGGAATACTGCATCGGTGGCGGCGTCTCGGCCAACCCGCATCTGCGCGAGATGATGATCAAGAAGCTTGGACGTCAGGGGATTCGCGTAACGGTGCCGCCTCTCTCGGCATGCACCGATAACGCCGCCATGATCGCGGAGGTCGCTCGCCGTAAATTCGACCGAGGAGAAATCTCGCCGTTCGACGTCGACGCCGATCCGAACATGACGCTGTAGTCGTGCTCGTGCGGTCCCCGGCGCTGCCCGGGCGCCAGCGGCCACATATGAACTTTCCTGCTCGGACAGTCCTGCTCACGACGGAGGCCACATTAAGTGGCCTCCTGTTCGTGCGGAACTCGCGATAAAGTTCATATGTGGCCGCTGGCGCCCGGGCAGTGCCGGGGACCTTTCTGTCCCGATGCGGCGTGGGGGTTCGTTTGGCGTCGACAGCGTCCGGCGAGGGTGACCTGCCAGTGTCGAATTTCCGGCGTTCTTGAGCTGAAAGAAAAAGATGGCATGCGGAGCTTTGCTCCGCATTTGGGATGGGAGCCCCTCGGGAGCGGGCGGGCGTATACAAGGTTTATCGCGAGTTCCGCACGAGCCGGAGAGCACTTAATGTGCTCTCCGTGCGAGCAGGACTGTAGAGCAGGAAACCTTGTATACGCCCGCCCGCTCCCGAGGGACATCTGTCATGCAAAAACTTTTGTCGGGTAAAGTCCGAGGTCAGTGGCGTTCTATACCGTAAATTTCAAAAAAGTTGAAAATTCATTACATTTGTACGTTGACTTTAGGTAACTAAAGTTTCATACTGCTTTTCATCCACTGGGGGATGTGAACACGCACGGAACGTTCACATCATGATCGAAGAGGATTTCTTAGACATGTTCACGCATCAGCTAAACATTATCAGCGTAGTAATTATCTGATGCGGGTTAGCACATACAGCTAGCCCGTACGATAACGGGCGGCTGATGAAGATGAGGGCCGTCGAGCGCAACCGACGGCCCTCATTTTTTATGTCTAGGAAGTTCTTTTTAGAGGAGGAAATGTAATGAACGGAGTTTTGCTCATGGTTGTGGCCGCGGCGGTGCTCGTCTGCGGCTATCTGGGCTACGGCCGCTGGCTGGCCAACAAGTGGGGCGTCGACAAGGACGCCCTCACGCCGGCCAAGCGCATGAAGGACGGCAAGAGCTTCTCGCCCGTTTCCGCCTTCACCGCGTTCTCGCACCAGTTCAGCTCGATCTGCGGTGCCGGCCCTGTCACGGGCACGATTGTCGCCATGGCCTTTGGCTGGCTGCCCGTCGTGCTTTGGGTTCTCGTCGGCGGCATCTTCTTTGGCGCCGTCCACGACTTTGGCGCCCTGTACGCCTCGATGAAGAACAACGGCAAGTCCCTGGCTCAGCTCATCGAGAAGTACATCGGCAAGACCGGTCGTCGCCTGTTCCTGCTGTTCTGCTGGCTGTTCTGCATCATCGTCATCGCCGCTTTCACCGACATGGTCTGCAAGACGTTCATGTTCACCCCGGCCGTTGACGCTTCTGGTGCTGCTACCGGTGCCATCGACTTCACCAAGTCCTATGCCGCCGGCTGCGCTGGTACCATCTCCATCCTGTTCACCTTCGTCGCGATCGCCTTTGGTTGGGCTCAGAAGAAGTTCAACCTCACCGGCGCTGCCGAGTTCGTCACCGGCGTGGTGCTCATGGTTCTCATGTTTGCCGTCGGTATGCAGTTCCCGGTCTACCTGGATAAGTTCCAGTGGTTCGCCGTCGTCATGGTCTACCTGGTCTTTGCCGGCGCCATGCCCATCCAGATGCTCAAGACCCCGCGTGACTACCTCACCTCGATCATGATGATCGTCATGATCGCCTGCGCTGTCCTCGGCATCGTCGTCCTGGGCGTCAACGGCCAGGCCACTATCACCGCTCCGGCCTTTACCGGCTTCTCTAGCGCTTCTGGCATGATGTTCCCGGTCCTGTTTGTCTCTGTCGCCTGCGGTGCTCTCTCTGGTTTCCACAGCCTCGTTTCTTCCGGTACTTCCTCTAAGCAGGTCGAGAAGGAGCGGGACGCCGTCAAGGTTGGTTACGGCGCCATGATCGTCGAGTCCTTCGTCGGCATCCTTGCCATCATCGTCGCCGGCATCATGTTCTCCGACATGAACACCGCCGGTACCGGCGCCCTCAACGCCGGCGTCGCTTCCACCCCGTTCCAGATCTTCGCCGCTGGCATCTCCCGCGGTATGCAGGCCTTCGGCGTTGACGGCACGCTCGCAACCGTCTTCATGACCATGAACGTCTCCGCACTGGCCCTGACCTCGCTCGACGCCGTCGCCCGCATCGCCCGCACCTCTTTCTCCGAGTTCTTTGCCCAGACCAACGACGCCTTGGCCATCGAGTCCAAGGCCGGCTACATGAAGGTCCTCGGCAACCCCTGGTTCGCCACGGTCGTTACCCTGCTTCCTGGCCTCGCCCTCGCCTTTGGTGGCTATGCCAACATCTGGCCGCTCTTTGGTGCTTCCAACCAGCTGCTCGGCGGTATGACCATGATCACTCTCGCCGTGTTCTGCAAGTGCACCGGCCGCAAGGGCTGGATGCTCTACGTGCCCGTCGCCTTCCTGCTCTGCTGCACCTTCACCTCGCTGGTCCAGAGCGCCATGGGCTGCATGACCGCCGTCCAGGCCTACGGCTTCTTCGGTACCATCCCGGCTACCACCACCACGGCCGCCGTCTCCGTCGCCGCCACCAAGGGTCTGCAGCTCGTCTTTGCCGTCCTGCTGATGGTCCTGGGCCTCATCGTTGCCGTCAACTGCCTCAAGGAGTTCTTCGGCAAGGAGGCTGGCTCCATGCCCGACGAGGAGCCCGAGTGGTCCGAGATGGGCAAGGCCGAGTATGGCCGTGCCTCTGCTGCCGAGGCTCCCGCCGACGCCGCTGCCCAGAACGCCTAGTTCTTGGATCTCTATAGAGTACTAGGCTCATTGGCTTGGAAAGACCGGGTCCGCAACTGCGCGGGCTCGGTCTTTTTTCGTGCAAAAGCGAGCGACGCTCGAGTGCTCTCGCAGATGTTTTGCGTGGATAGGGGCGCGCGTTGTACCATATGGACGTATATGTGTACATATGAAAGGGGCCCCGTGGCCAAGACGGTATATTCCGATAATCAAAACAATGTCGATGCTCTGGCCGAGCGTTTGAGCAGCCAGACGTCGCTTTCTGCTGAGCGCGCCAAGCTGGTTGCCTATGACCTGCTCTGCCGCAAGGCGCTCAAGATCAAGTCGAGCGCGCTGGCGCAGATTTTCCGCTCCGTCGATAAGGAATGCGACACCAAGGCGATGCGCGACGAGCTTATCGCGGCAAAGATCGTCACCAAGATTGAGGGCAGCGGCATTAACGGGCGCCCGGCGTTCTATACCATCAATGCCGAGATTCGCGATGCCCAGGAGCAGCCTGTCGAGTCCGTCGAAGATTTTGTCGTCGAGGATTCCGCTGACGTGCCCGCTGTGGAAGAAGTTGCTCCGCGTGAGCATGTCGATACCGATGAGTTGCTCGATGAGAACGTCGTGCGTGCCTTTACGGCCAAGGCGGGACGCGGCGGTTTTGGCGGGGGTGGCAAGCGCGATGCGCAGCGCCGCGCCCAGCAGGAGCGCTTCCGCCGCGCCGTTGCTCAAAAGGGTGAGACGGATGCCGAGGCTGTCGAGGAAAAGCCCGTCAGGATGCAGGAGTCGACTCGCACTCAAGAGCATGCTGAGATCCAGGAGCCCAAGCGTCGCCGCGGTGCGCATTTTAGGGCCGAGCAGCAGGATGTTGCGCTCGAGGCCGAAGAGACTGCCGAGGTTGCGGACGATTCCGAGAAGCCGGCCAAGAAGGCCTCAGACTCGTGTCGTCCCGGTCGCGGCTTTGCAGGTCGCGCGTATCCCGTAAAGCGCCAGGAGAAGGTTAATCAGGTTCCGGAGGTGCGGGCCGAGAAGGCCGTGAAGCCTGTCGAGGCGGAAGTTCGTGAACAGAAGCCTGTTGATGAGCATGTTGCGTCCGATACGGAGACCCAGGGCCAGCAGTCTACTGATGGGCAGACGGAGCAGGGCGCGTCGAGCAAGCCTCGCCGCCGTCGCCATCGTGGGGGCTGCAGTTCCCATGCCGAGACTGCAACCGAGAAGATCACGCCGCAGGACGAGGATGTGAAGGCCAAGGTTTCTGCGGGGCAGCCAAAGCGCCGGCCAGCGAAGGAGAGCAAGTCCGATCGTCCGCAGAAGCAGGCGTCTATGCCGAAGCGCGAGTGCAATTCCCAAGGCGATTCTAAGCGCAAGTCTCAGAAGAAGCCGGAGTCTGCCGCAGTAGATACTGCTGCCCAGCAGCCCGAGTCGGCCGCCCACGGCGAGGTCTCGGCGTTTGCCCTTGCCCGCGTTTTGGGCAGGCAGCTGCTCAAAGTTGTCCCTACGCCTATGGCGCTCTCTAAGATCAAGGAGCAGCAGACACAGATCGTTAAGGTCGAGGGCAAGGACGGCAAAATGGCTCCGCAGCGCGCTCAGCACAACGAGATGTCCAACCGCAAGATTGCCGAGGAGATTGCGATCATCCAGGCTTGGATTGAGCAGAATCGTGGTGCCGACACGCCGGTCGCTTCGCGTCGCCAGCGTGCCTACCAGATCTTTAACGACGAGAAGGCCTTTGACGGTAAGCACGGTGAGCGCCTGATTAAGCGCATGGCCGAAAAGGGCATCAGCATGCAGGCGATTAAGGTTGCCCCCAACCGCCCCGTGCACTTTACGGGTTTCTTTACGCTGGGCGCCGACAAGCCGTTCATTATGGTCGAGAACCTGGACACCTACGACGAGATCGTCAAGCTCCTGCGCGGCCGCAAGCACGCCAAGCTCTTTGGCATCAAGGTGGGCGGCGTGATTTTTGGCGGCGGGTGCAAGGCGAGTGTCTCTCACGCGCTGGATGATTATCTGGCCGAGATCGGCTACCGCTTTAACTACGTCTACTACGTAGGCGATATCGATCGCGAGGGCGCGCGCATCGTCGAGCAGACTCGCAATGCCAATGTGGTTGAGATTCGCCTGCATGCCGGCATGTACCGCGCCATGCTCGCCGAGCATAAGCGTCGCGTGAAGGCCGGTGGCGAGTGCGAGCCCGCGGCTGCCAACCAGGGCGTGCCGCAGAACCTGGCGGCCACGATCAAAGACCTGCCCATGGTTACGCGCGTGCAGTTCCGCAACGTGCTGCGCGAAGGCGGGCGCATTCCGCAGGAGATCCTGATGACCGCAGACTATCGGGATGGCGACTCGGGAAGCTTCGACCGCATGCTGAACAATTAGTTCCGCCGGCCCCGGGAGAGCGGGGACACCGACTTAGGTTTCCTGCTCTAGAGTCCTGCTCACGATGGAGGCCACATTAAGTGGCCTCCTGTTCGTGCGGAACTGGGCTGATATTTTCTAGATGTAAGGCGCTCTTGGTTCTAATGGGCTTGGGGCGCCTGTATTTTGAGGGTGGATTTTTGGGACATGCCTGAAAATCTACCTTTTGCAACTTCTCGTTCTGTAGGAGAAGCTGTGACCGGCACTTTGGGAGCGTCCCTAAGTGCCGGTTTGGCTGGAAAGTCGAGATGCGGGGAGCCCGTTCGCTCCTTGCGTGCTGTGCTGGAAAACGCTTCGCGTTTCCTCAGCTCCGCACCCTTGCGGGTTCGAATCCCTCCGTTTGCTCACAAGAAAGCGCCCTGGGCTGATGAAAGCTCAGGGCGCTCAGTTACCTTGGCTGGGACGGAGGGATTCGAACCCCCAACAGCCGGCACCAAAAACCGGAGTTCTACCGTTGAACTACGTCCCAATGTGTGGTGTTGCCCAAAAGCAACTCGTCTAGTTTACCTAATCTGCGAGGGCATCGCAAACGCCATCGAGCAGGCGTACGGCGAGCGTCTGCGCGTCGCTGGCCGTGAAGGTGCCGTTGTAGCGCGTCATGCCCGTGAGCTCAATGCGAATGCGAGCCGGCTTCTGCTGCGCGGCGACATTGGCGGTGCGGATGCGCTGGGCCAGGTTGTGGCACTCGGCGAGGGCAATCGTGGCGCGCGGTGCGGCGTCGGCGGGCAGCTCGTCGCTTGCGATTTCGAGCACCAGGTCAACGTCGGTTGGGACCTCGGAGTCGCAGAGCATCATGCCGCTGTTGTCGGTCGTTGCCGTGGCGATATTCCACATGCGCGACGCAACGCTGCGTGCGATGGGGTCCTCGCCGATAACGGCAATCTGAAAGCGCTCAAGCACATTGGCGGCACGGGCAAAACCGATACGCGACTCGGCCTCGGTGACCGAGGGCTTACCCTCCCACACATGGTGCAGGCGGTTGATGTAGGCGTAGGTGTCCTGGAAGGCCATGCCGTCGGCAAACAGACCGACATTTTCCTGGAACTGCTGCAGGGCGGCCTCGGTATGCGGGCCAAAGTAGCCGTCGTCCTCGCCGCAGGCAAAGCCCAAAACGTTCAGAGCGCGCTGCAGGGCCTGCACATCGGCGCCATGGAAATTGGGCATGCGCAGATAGAGGGTGCGGTCGCCCAGCTTATACGAGGCGTCGACCAGGGCGCTCCAGCAGGGGATATCGACGGCGCTGCCGGCGGCAAGGCCGCTATCGAGCCTAAAGGTGCCAACAGCCTGCTCGGTGGTGGTGCCAAAGCGCTTGTCGGCGACCTCGGCGTCGTCGATTGTATAGCCGAGCTGCAGAAGGCGGGACTGGACGTCCTCGACGGCTGCTCCCTGCATGCCCGTAGTAATAGGTTCCATGAACGAACCCCTTTCGGCGTACCATTCGTACTATTTGAGCGTGTGTCGGATAGACAACGCAAAGGGATGCATAAACATGCACTCAACAGTGTAGCAAGTTGTACCCAAATACGCTGCTGACAGGTTTTATAACCCCCGCTAGTTAAGGCGCTCCACAAAGAAATCTGCCATGGAGAGGAATAGCTCGCGTGCATGCGGGTCGAGCTCGACGCCTTCGATGGCGGCCTTGGCCTTAGCGGTCAGGTCCAGCGCGTAGGTGTGGGCGTAATCGATGGAGCCGGTCTCCTGGAAGATCTCCACGGCGCGTGCGAGCTGCGCGGGATCATCGGTGCCCGAGGAAAGAATCGCCTCGACCTCGTTGTGGTGGCGCTCATCAGAGAGGGCGTGTACGGCGACGAGCGTACGCTTGCCCTCGGTGATGTCGGTACGGAAGTCCTTATTGGCGGTTTCCTTGGTGCCAACAAGGTTGAGCAGGTCGTCCTGGATTTGGAAGGCAAGACCGGTGTGCAGGCCAAAGGTGCGCAGCGCCTCGATTTGCTCATCGCTGCCGCCGCCAATAATGGCTCCGGCGGCAAGCGGCGTCGCTCCGCTGTAAAACGCGGTCTTGTGCGTCGCCATGTCCAGGTAGTCATCAACCGAGATATCAAAGCGCTCATCACGGACCCAACCCAGGTCGAGCGCTTGGCCCTCGATGGTGCGGACGATCATCTCGGTAAGCTCGTGGAGCACGCGCACCTTCACGTTGGACTCCAGCGTGGGGTCGTCGAGAACCGTCTTGGTGACCATGGTGAGCGCTAGGTCGCCACAATTGATGGCAAGGCCCGTGCCCTCGGTAAGGTGCATGCAGGGCTTGCCTCGACGAAGCTGTCCGTTGTCGGCGATGTCGTCGTGGATTAGCGCGCCCGACTGGAAATGCTCGATGGCTGCCGCGGCGCTGCGGGCGCTCTCAAAGCTGCCGCCTACCGCGGTGGCGGCGAGCATGCAGATGAGCGGGCGGTGGCGCTTGCCAGCGTTTGCCGTAAATGCCGAGAGCGGGGTATACAGGTAGCGCTCGATATCGGCGGAAGTCGCCTGTCCGTCAAAGAACGTGGCCAGATAGTCGTTAATCTGGTCAAAGTGCTGGGCTAAAAAGCTAGTAAACGGACTAGACACGGGCTCTCGCATTCTTTCTGAGGTTGCATCGTTGCATTATGCAGACAACATATTGCCACATTAGGGCGTCGAGCGCGGCGGTTGAAGACGATTGGTCCATGCGGCCGCAAGTGCGGTAGGGGCTTGGCTAGATAAGCCCAAAGTGTTCGAGCGCGGTGACGACGCCGTCGTGGTCGATGCTGTCGGTGACATAGTCGGCCTTTTCCTTGAGGAAGTCCGGTGCGTTGCCCATGGCGATACCGACATCGACGGCGTTCATCAGCGAGATGTCATTGCTGGCATCACCGATGCCATACACCGTTCCATGGTTGGGGTCGAGAGCGTCGAGTACGGACTGGATACCCTCGCGCTTGGTGCATTCGCGAGGCGAAATCTCGGTCACTTCGAGCTCGAGCTCGTTAAAGCAGAGCAGCGGCTCAAACGCTTGATCCTGAGCGATGCGGTTGGCAAGCGACGTAGACATTAAGATCTTGTAGGCGCTGTAATGTTGCAGCTGCGTAATTGCATCGCCCACGGTGCGGGCGTATCCGGGGGCGTCGGGCGCATCGGCACTCATGCGAACGACGCCATTGAGTCCCTCAAAACGAATCACTTCGTCCGATTGCTCAAGAATGGGAGCAAGGCGCTGCAGCATGCCGGGCGTCATCGCCAAATCGCGAATCACGTGTCCCTCAAGTTCGACATAGCCACCCGCGAGGCAGACGATGCCGGTCCAGGGCAGCTCGAGCAGCTTTGGATGGATGCAGCTCAGCGTGCGCCCTGTGCAGATAAACGCCATATTGTCCTTGGCGACAAAATCACGGATGGCTTGCGAGACCGCTTCATTGGGATAGGGGGAGAGGTCTCGCTCGCCCTCGGGAAGCTCTTGTGCCACTCGAGGGTCTTGCCAGGCGAGTGTTCCGTCGATATCGAAGAAGCAGATATCGCCGCGCTTATGGGCTGCGCTGGCGGCAGGGGAGGCCGAGGTGGTGGGCACAAATCCCGGCTCGAGGCCCATGATCTGGTCAAAATGCTCTTTAACGCGGGGAACGGAGATGCCAATAATCACCTGGGCGGTCTTGCCCGTAATGATGAGGCCCTTGGCGCCCGCCGCGACGAAGGCTGCGTTGTCTGCGACAACGGAAGGTTCTGCGACCTCAACGCGCAGACGCGTGGCGCAATTGGTCGCTCCTACAATATTGCTAACGCCACCCAAGAGCGCAACGACTTGCTCAGCAAGCAGATGATCTTGGGATGATTGGTTGTCGGTGCCGTTTTGGGCCGCGCCTTCTTTGGCAGAGCTTTTTCCCGTCAGACGTGCGAGCGCCGCATCGCTGGCGATATGATCCTCGCGGCCTGGGGTTTTTAGGTCGAAAGCCAGAATGAGGCCCCGGAAGACCAGAAAAAAGACAGCGCTAAACATCAGACCGATACCGAGCGCCAAAAGGTAGGAGCCGGCATGCATCCGCATGAGTGGGATGAAGTTGAAGGCCGTCATTTCCATGAGACCGCCCGAGAAGATGCCGACGATGCCAAAGAAGTTCATGGTCATGGCAAGGCAGGAGGATAGGACGGCGTAGAGCAAAAAGAGTCCGGGATAGGTGAACATAAAGAGAAACTCGAGCGGCTCGGTGACGCCGCAGACCACCGAGGCGACGATGGCGGGCAAAAGGATGACCTTAAGGCCGGCGCGGCGTTCGGGTTTGGCGGTGAAATAGAATGCTGCCGCGATGGCGGGAAGGCCAAAGAGCTTGCCCCAGCCGGTGGCGGTAAAACCTGCCCAGGGCGCAAGTTCATTTAAAGGGCGCGTGCTATGGGAGAGAATGGGGAGCAGGTTGGTCCACGTGGCGTAAATACCGTCGTGAATGACCAGATTGTCGTAATAGATGGGCATATAGAGCAGATGGTGCAGCCCCATGGGCTCGAGCGCTCGCTCCAAAAACACAAAGATGCCCACGCCGAAGGGGCCGACGCCCGCAAGTGCGTGGCGCAGCGTTTCGGTCACAGCGTATGCGAAGGGCACGATGGCGGCCGAGATGGCGGCAAGGGCAAACACGGCAAAAAAGCTGATGAGGTAGACCAGCGAGGAACCCGAGAAGGTGCCGAGCCAATCGGGAACCTTGGCATCGTAGAAGTGGTCATGGATGGCGACGACGGTTGCCGACACCGCCAGCGGGCCGATAATGCCGGTGTCGAGCGTCTTGATGCCGTCGATGACGGTGATACCGCTGGCGGGGGTCAAAGATGATGGGTACTTAAGCCCAAGGTTGTCGCCGCTCAGCTTAATGATCTCGCTCAAAAAGAAGCAATAGGTAAAATAGGCCACGAGTGCCTCGAGGCAGCAGCGCGCCGGTTGCTTTTGGGCAAGACCGATAGGCAGCGCTACGGCAAAAAGGAGCGGGAGACGTTTAAAGACCGTCCACGAGCCGCGCTGGATGATGGTCCAGAAAACGTACCAAGGGGTTCCGTATACGGCGAGGTCACCGACGATGTCTACGGTCGTGGCGAGGGCGGAGATGCCGACCATGAGGCCTGATATAGAAAACAGCATGGCGGGCGCGAACATGGCTCCGCCAAAACGTTGGATTTTCTGCAGCATAATATGCCTTCCGGATGCAACATGCTGTGCGAGCAAGAACGTTTAAACAATGAACTCATTGTAGAGGACTGGCTGCTTGCCGCATTGACGGTTTTGATTCGGTCCGATTTGGGTTTCGGGGGAACCGTCGACGGTAAATAATCCGTACTTTACCGATAATCGGTTTAAACAACTTTAAGAAATGCTATCGTGCCTAGCCATACATATTCATTAGAGGTGAAATCATGCCAAAAGCGATTTACGAAGGAATCTACCGCGAGATCCGTTCGCGCATCATCAACGGGACCTATGCGTTTCAGGAGATGCTGCCAACCGAAGCCGAGCTGACCGCGGAGTTTGGCTGCACGCGCAATACCGTTCGACGCGCCTTGAGCATGCTGGCCGACCAGATGTTTGTGCAGCCTATACACGGTAAGGGCGTGCGCGTTATTTGGCTTAAGGGCGAAACCGACATGCTGGGCGCACTCGAAGAGGTTGAGTCGTTTGGCGAGTTCGCAAAACGCAACAATGCCGTCGCATCGACCGAGGTCAAGTCTTTTGAACATTTGATTTGCACTGAGCAACTCTCTCGTCGCCTGGGCTTTAAGGTGGGCGAGGAGCTGATTCGCGTAGTGCGTGTCCGAAGCCTCAACGGCAGCGCGCGCCAAGTGGACCATGGCTACTTTTTGGCGTCGATCGCCAAGGGCCTGACCCCCGAGATCGCGGCGGATTCTATCTACGGCTATCTGGAGCACAAGCGCGGCGTCAAAGTGATGGCGAGCCGTCGTACGGTGAGTGTCGAGCTCGCCAACGATGAGGACTGCAGCTACTTGGACCTTGGCAAGTACAACTGCGTCGCCGTTATGGAGAGCCAGTCGTACACCTCGGACGGCATCTTGTTCGAGGTCACGCATGCCCGCACGCATCCCGAGATCTTCCACTACCGCGTCAACTCCAAGCGATAGCCGGCTAGCTCGCAGCCTGACGAGACTCATGCCCTCAAAGCGAAAACGCCCGGTCAAACCGACGATGCATCGGCTTGATCGGGCGTTTTCTCTGCATTCGATAATAAATAATTGTTTATACAAAACTTGTCAAGTATCAAGTTGAAATTACCGTTCACCGAAGTTTTTCTACCGCTCTAGTAATACTTGTTCAAACAACTAGCCAAATAGCGTATTGTACAAGTCAGCAAAAGGGGCAAAGTCCCCGAGCCAATCTCCGAAGGCGGCGGCAAAGGGTGCCGCCACGGTGTGAAAGGGTGGATTGTAATGAAGAACGAAATGAGCAGAAGGCAGTTCCTGGGCTTTGCTGGTTCCGCGGCTGCGGTTCTTGGTCTGGGCCTCGTGGGCTGCGGTGGTTCTGCCGGCTCTGGCTCCTCTGCTTCTGGTGACGCTGCCGAGGTCTACTTCCTCCAGTTCAAGCCCGAGGTCGACAAGGAGTGGAAGGAGATCGCCAAGGCGTACAAGAAGGAGAAGGGCGTCGAGGTCAAGATCGTGACCGCCGCCTCCAACACCTACGAGGAGAAGCTCAAGTCCGAGATGTCCAAGAGCTCCGCTCCGACGCTGTTCCAGGTCAACGGCCCCACCGGCCTTAAGAACTGGAAGGACTACTGCGCCGATCTTTCCGACACCAAGCTCCGCGGCGAGCTCATCGACGACTCCCTGGCGCTGCAGTCCGACGGCAAGGATCTGGGTATCGACTGGGTTCAGGAGAGCTACGGCATCATCTACAACAAGGAGCTCCTCGAGAAGGCCGGCTACAAGGCCGAGGACATCAACTCCTTCGACAAGCTGAAGGCTTGCGCCGATGACATCCAGGCCCGCAAGGACGAGCTCGGCGTTGACGGTGCCTTCACTTCCGCCGGCATGGATGACTCCTCCAGCTGGCGCTACACCACCCACCTCGCCAACCTCCCGCTCTACTACGAGTTCGAGAAGGAGCACAACCAGGAGGACGACGAGATCAAGGGCGAGTATCTCGACAACTTTAAGCAGATCTTCGACCTGTACATCACCGACTCCACCTGCGATCCTTCGCAGCTCGCCTCCAAGACCGGTGACGACGCCACCAACGAGTTCGCAACCGGCAAGGCCGTCTTCTACCAGAACGGCTCTTGGGCCTACGCCGACCTCACCAAGGCCGGTATGACCGACGACCAGCTCGGCATGCTGCCGATCTACATCGGCGTCGACGGCGAGGAGAACCAGGGCCTGTGCTCCGGCGGCGAGAACTACTGGTGCGTCAGCTCCCAGGCTTCCGAGGATGCCCAGAAGGCCACCGAGGACTTCATGTATTGGTGCGTCACTTCTGACACCGCCACCAGCATCATCGCTGACAAGATGGGTCTGACCGCCCCGTTCAAGAGCGCTAAGGAGACCACCAACGTCTTCTCTCAGCAGGCCGTTGCTATGGCCAAGGACGGCAAGAAGACCGTCGCTTGGGACTTCGTCTACATCCCCTCTGAGGAGTGGAAGAAGAACCTCAAGCAGGCTCTCATCGCTTATGCTGCCGACAACACCAAGTGGGACGGCGTCAAGAACGCCTTCGTCGATGGCTGGAAGACCGAGAAGGCTGCTTCCGAGTAAGCAGTTGCTGCCCAAGCTATCTGATTAGCGACAGGGGGCGGGCAGACGTAGGTTTGCCCGCCCCCTGCATATTGAAAGGACCCTTCTATGGGCAAAGCACTCAAGCGCTGGTGGCCGCTCTTTATGCTGCCCACGTGCCTGGCGTTTATGATCGGGTTCGTGATTCCCTTTATCCAGGGTTTCTATCTCTCGTTCTGCCAGTTTATTACCATCAATAACGCGCACTTTGTCGGTATCGAGAACTACGTGCGCGCACTGACCGACCCGCAGTTCTCCACGTCGTTCTTCTTTACCGTGGCGTTTGCCTTCCTGTCGACGGTGCTCATCAACGTGATCGCGCTGGCTATTGCGCAGGCGCTCACTCGCAAGGCGCTCAAGGGCACCAACATCTTCCGTACGATTTTCTTTATGCCTAACCTGATCGGCGGCATCGTGCTGGGTTACATTTGGCAGATTCTAATCAACTGCCTGCTCTCCAACGTGGGTGCCCAGCTTATCGCCCTCAACTCCGCCGCTGGCTTCTGGGGCCTTATCATCCTGACCCTGTGGCAACAGGTCGGCTACATGATGATCATCTACATCGCTGGTCTGCAGTCCATTCCGTCCGACTACATCGAGGCCGCCAAGGTCGACGGCGCTACGGCATGGCAGACGTTTTGGAAGGTTAAGATCCCTAACCTGATGCCGACGATTACTATCTGCCTGTTCCTGTCCATTACCAACGGCTTTAAGCTGTTCGACCAGAACCTCGCCCTTACCGGTGGTGCCCCTGCGCACTCCACCGAGATGCTCGCCCTGAACATCTACAACACGTTCTATTCGCGCGCTGGCATCGCATGGCAGGGCATTGGCCAGGCCAAGGCAGTCATCTTCTGCATCCTGGTCGTCGCTATTTCCATGATCCAGCTTAAGGCCACGAGGTCCAAGGAGGTGCAGCAGTAATGAAACGCGATAAGGCTATCAACCGCGCTCTCTCGATTTTCTTTACAATCCTGTCGCTCGCGTGGATCTACCCCGTGTTCATGATTGCACTCAATTCCTTTAAGAAGGGGACTGCAATCAGCACCACCACGGCGTTCGATCTGCTCACGCCCGAGACGTTCAACGGCCTTGCAAACTACGTGCATGCTCTTAACGAGCAAGGCTTTGCTTCGGCGTTTATGTATTCGCTTATCATCACGGTCACGTCGGTCGTGCTGATTTTGGTGTGCTGCTCCATGTGCGCTTGGTACGTGGTGCGCGTCAACAGCAAGATTTCGAACTTCCTCTATTACCTGTTCGTTTTCTCGATGGTCGTGCCCTTCCAGATGCTCATGTTCACGCTGTCCAACCTCGCGGACCGCATCGGCTTTAACACGCCGTTCAACATCTGCTTCATCTATCTGGGCTTTGGTGCGGGCCTGGCGGTCTTTATGTTCGCCGGCTTTGTCAAGAACATCCCGCTCGAGATTGAAGAAGCGGCCATGATCGACGGCTGCAACCCGGTCCAGGTGTTCTTTAAGATCGTCCTTCCCATCATGAAGCCCACCTATCTTTCGGTTGGCATCCTCGAGACCATGTGGGTCTGGAACGACTACCTGCTGCCCTACCTTACGCTCGACTCCACCAAGTACAAGACCATTCCTATTTTGATCCAGTACTTCCGCGGCGGCTATGGCCACGTCGAGCTCGGCCCCATGATGGCCTGCATCATGATGGTCGTTGTCCCCATCGTCATCATGTACATCTTCTGCCAGAAGTACATCATCGACGGTGTGGTGGCAGGTGCCGTCAAGGGCTGATGCCGTAACTGTTTTGCAAGTTTTGGCGGCGCCCCTCAGCGCGGCGCCGCGTATCGAAAGGTAGAGACATGGCCGAGATCGTTCTCAAACATGTTCAGAAGGTGTATCCCAACAACGAGTCAAAAAAGAAGGGCTTCTTTGGCAAAAAGAAGAAGACCGAGGAGAAGAAGCACAACCTCAAGGTTACCGAGGACGGTGTGCTCGCTGTAGAGGACTTCAACCTCACCGTTCACGACCAGGAGTTCATCGTCCTCGTTGGCCCCTCTGGCTGCGGTAAGTCCACGACGATGCGCATGGTCGCCGGCCTGGAGGACATTACCTCGGGCGACGTGCTCATCGACGGCAAGCGCGTCAACGACGTGGCGCCCAAGGACCGCGACATCGCCATGGTGTTCCAGAGCTACGCTCTGTACCCCAATATGACGGTGTACGAGAACATGGCATTTACGCTCGAGCTCAAGAAGGTCCCCAAGGACGAGATCGACCGCAAGGTTCGCTCTGCTGCCGAGATCCTGGGCATTATCGAGTATCTCGACCGTAAGCCTAAGGCGCTTTCGGGTGGCCAGCGCCAGCGTGTCGCCATCGGCCGCGCCATCGTGCGTGACCCCAAGGTCTTCCTGATGGACGAGCCCTTGTCCAACCTGGATGCCAAGCTGCGTAACCAGATGCGCGCCGAGCTCATTAAGCTGCGTCACGAGATCAAGGGCACCTTCATCTACGTTACCCACGACCAGACCGAGGCTATGACCCTCGGCGATCGCATCGTGGTCATGAAGGACGGCGTCGTCCAGCAGATCGCCACCCCGCAGGAGGTCTTCAACCATCCCGCGAACATCTTCGTCGCCGGCTTCATCGGCGTGCCGCAGATGAACTTCTTCGATGCCCAGCTGGTGCGCTCGGGCAACGGCTTTACCGTCAAGACCGAGGATATGAACGTGGCGCTCGCCCCCGAGACCTGCGCTCAGCTTGCCCTCAACTGGGACGGCGGCGACGTGAAGGAGATTACGGCCGGCGTGCGTCCCGAGCAGATCCTGCTTGCCGACAAGGGCGAGGAGGGTGCGCTCCAGGGCACCGTCGAGGTGACCGAGCTCATGGGCTCGACCGAGCATGTCCACGTGACCGCTCCCGACGGCCAGTTTGTCCTGATTATCCCCGTCGTCGACCTCGAGGCCAAGGGCGCGCTCAAGGCGGGCGACCCCATCTGGTTCAAGTTCGAGAAGAACGCGACCCACCTCTTCGATAAGGTCTCTGGCAAGAACCTTATCTAGGCCCGGTGCATCCAGACCCTCCCTTTGGGCGACTGCGGTATTGCCATCCTTTTGCCGCGGTCACATATAAGGCTCCCCTCCCGTCCACTGGGCGAGAGGGGAGCCTTTCTTTGTGTTGGGGCTGTCTGGCCGGTCGTTTGTCTCGATCTGTAACAGGTGGGGCCGATTTCGGACGTTAGATGTTACAGATTGAGATATTGCTGCGGGACGATTCCGTTTGTCTCGATCTGTAACAGGAAGAACCAATTTTAGGTGCCAGATGTTACAGATTGAGATGAACTCAGATGGACGGTTTTGATTGTCTCGTTCTGTAACGGGCGGTGCCAATTCTGCTGGCTAGTTGTTACAGATCGAGATTGTTTGGCAGAGTCGGGTCACGGGGTAACGTGCGGGCACAAAAAACGGAGCCGTGTTGCCACGACTCCGTTTCTCAAGAGGATGGGTAAGGGGAATGAGCTAGCTCAGGTGCCAGATCTCGTCGTTGTACTGGGAGATCGTACGGTCGGACGAGAAGGTGCCGGCGTTGGCGATATTGATGAGCGCCTTGCGCATCCAAGCGTCCTGGTCCTCGTAGTCGGCCAGCACGCGCTCCTTGGTCTGGATGTACTCCTCAATGTCGAGTAGGGCCATGAACCAGTCCTTGCCCTTGATGTCGTCGTGCAGACGCTGCAGGCGCTCCGCGTTGCCGGTCGCCATAAAGGCGGGGTTGGTGATGAAGTCCACCAGCAGTTTGATGCCGGGCTTGCGGTAGAGTGTGCCGGCATCGTAGGTGCCGTTGGCGTAGAGCTGCTCGACCTGCTTGGACGAGGCGCCAAAGGTGTAGATGTTCTCGTCGCCCACGAGCTCGGCAATCTCCACGTTGGCACCGTCGAGCGTGCACAGGGTTAGGGCGCCGTTGAGCATGAACTTCATGTTGGAGGTGCCGCTTGCCTCCTTGGAGGCCAGGCTGATCTGCTCGGAGATGTCAGCGGCGGGGATCACGCGCTCGGCGGCGGTGACGTTATAGTTCTCGATCATGACAACCTGCAGGTAGGGCGCCACGTCGGAGTCGTTTGCAATCCACTGCGACAACGTCAGGATCAGGTGAATGATGTCCTGGGCGATGGTGTAGGCAGGTGCCGCCTTGCCGCCAAAGATGATGGTGACGGGGTGAGTGGGCTTGTTGCCGTTCTTGATGTCGAGATACTTCCAGATGATGTAGAGCGCGAGCATCTGCTGGCGCTTGTACTCGTGGATGCGTTTGACCTGAACATCGATGATGGCGTTGGAGGGAATGGTCACGCCCTGCTCGAGCGCCATGAACTGGCGCATGATGGCCTTGGCCTCGACCTTGGTGGCAGCCAGGCGCTCAAGAACGTCCTTGTCGTCGGCGAATTCGGCGAGCTTGCTCAGATTGCCGGTGCTGCGCCAATCGGTGCCGATCACATCGTCGAGCAGGCTGGCGAGCGCGGGGTTGGCACCATGGATCCAGCGGCGGAAGGTGATGCCGTTGGTCTTGTTGGAGAACTTCTCGGGATAGATCTCGTAGAACGGATGAAGCTCGGTGTCCTCCAGGATCTTGGTGTGGAGGGCGGCTACGCCGTTGATGGAGAAGCCAAAGTGGATGTCCATGTGGGCCATGTGAACGGTGTTGTATTCGTCGATGATGGCGACGCGCGGGTCATCGTGCTCGGCCTTCGCAATCTCATCGAGCTTGACGATAATGTCGGCGATGGCAGGGGAGACCTTCTGCAGGCTGGCGAGCGGCCACTTCTCGAGGGCCTCGGCAAGAATCGTGTGGTTAGTGTAGGCGACCATGGAGCGTACGATGGTCACGGCCTCGTCAAACTCGATGCCATGCTCGGTGGTGAGCAAGCGAACGAGCTCGGGAATGACCATGGTGGGATGCGTATCGTTAATCTGGACCACGGCGTAGTCGGCCAGATCGTGCAGGTTACTGCCGCGCTCGACGGCCTCGTCGATCAGGAGCTGGGCAGCGTTACTCACCATGAAGTACTCCTGGTAGATGCGAAGCAGACGGCCCTGCTCGTCGGAATCATCCGGATAGAGGAACAGGGTGAGGTTCTTGGCGATCTCGGTCTTATCGAAGTCGATGGAGCTGCCGGGGACCAGGCCATCGTCGACACTTGCCAGGTCAAACAGGCGCAGGCGGTTCTTGGTGGGCTGGCCGTAACCAGGCACATCGATGTTGACGAGCTTGGAGGTGACGGCAAAATCGTCAAACTCAACGGTGTAGGAGCGGTCGTCATCGACCAGGATGTCCTGCTCGCCAAGCCACTCATCGGGGACGGCCTTCTGCTGCTTATCGACAAAGCGCTGGCGGAACAGGCCGTAATGGTAGTTGAGGCCCACACCGTCTCCGGTAAGGCCCAGCGTGGCGATGGAATCCAGGAAGCATGCGGCCAGACGGCCCAGGCCACCGTTGCCCAGCGACGGCTCGACCTCAAACTCCTCAATCTTGTTGAGGTCGTGACCGGCGGCAGTGAGCTGATCCTTAACCTCGTCGTAGATGCCAAGGTCGATCATGTTGTTGATGAGCAGCTTGCCAATCAAAAACTCGGCAGAGATGTAGTAGAGCTTTTTCTTGCCATTGTTGAGCGGGCAGGCGGAAGAGCGCTCCTGCACGAGCTTGACCAGCAGCTTGTAAATGCGACGGTCGTCGAGCTGCTCGAGCGAGGTGCCAAAAGACTGCTCGGCGAGTTCCATGAGGTTTATTTGGGGCATGTTTCCTCCTGTGATGGGTTGTTTCATGTCTGCAATTCATAAGAAGCCCGCGCGAGGGGATTGGGGTGGCCTCGCGCGGGAAAAGCAAGCGCGTCCGCACGGTGGGGAGGGGTCGGGCGCGGTAGCTCCTATTGAGGAAGCTCGATTTCAGCTTCCGACGGGATGCGGAAGTAGGTTTCGGTCCAGTCGGTGAGTTTGTGCTCGAGCTCGCGGGTGATGGCGCCGTCGAGCATGCGCCAGGTCCAGTTTCCGCCCAGCGTGGCAGGGGTGTTGATGCGCGCCTCATTGCCCAAGTTGAGCAGGTCCTGCATGGTGTAGATGCACGTGTCGCTTACGCTGGCGGCGATGGTGCGATTGAGTGCATCTGCCATGGGTTCGCCGGCCTGCTGATGGGTGTACAGGGCTGCCTGCTCGCGCTGACGCGGGGTGGCCGTTCCCTCAAACCAACCACGCGCCGTCTCGTTGTCGTGGGTGCCCACGTAGGCGACGGTGTTGGCAATGTAGTTGTGCGGCAGGTAGTACGAGTTGGTGCCCTCAAAGGCAAACTGCAGGATCTTCATGCCAGGGAAGCCCGAGTTGTCGCGCATGTCGATGACACCGGGAGTGAGGAAGCCCAAGTCCTCGGCGATGATGGGCAGCGTGCCGAGCTTTTCCTCGAGCGTCTTGAAGAGCTTGAGGCCGGGACCCTGCGTCCACGAACCGTAGGACGAATCGGGCGAGGAGAACGGCACCTCCCAATAGGCCTCGAAGCCGCGGAAGTGATCCAGGCGGATGACGTCGTACATGTCGAGGGCAGCGCGAATGCGGCCCTCCCACCAGGAGAAGCCGTCGGACTCCATGGCGTCCCAGTCGTAGATGGGGTTGCCCCAGTACTGGCCGGTGGCCGAGAACTGGTCGGGCGGCGTGCCGGCGACGCTCACGGGATTGCCGGCGGCGTCGATCTTAAAGAGCTCAGGTGTCGCCCACATCTCGACGGAGTCGCGCGAGACATAGATGGGCAGGTCGCCGATGATGAGAATGTCGCGCTCGTTGGCATAGGCCTTGAGGCGGCTCCACTGGCGATCGAAGAAGTACTGCGTCATCTGGTGGTAGAGCATGCGCGCCGGATGGTCGGCGCAGACCTTGGCGGAAGCCTCGCCGCGGGTGCGGAGCTCCGCGGGCCACTCCCAAAACGCCTTGAGACCGCACTCCTCTTTGACGGTCATGAACTCACAGTAGGGGATGAGCCAGTCCTCGTTGGCCTGGATAAAGTCATCGAAATCGGCCGGCTTATCGGCGGCAAAGCGCTCGGCGGCGCGGTCGAGAATCTGCCGGCGGCCGCCAAAGATAGCACCGTAGTCGACATTGCTGGGGTCGGATCCCAGATACACGCCATCGATATCGCGCCGCTCAAGATACCCTGCCTCGATAAGCTCGGCAAAGTCGATGAAGTTGGGGTTACCCGCGCGGGCCGAGAACGACTGATAGGGCGAATCGCCATAGCTGGTCGTCGTAAGGGGCAGAATCTGCCAGTAATGTTGTTTGCACGAGGCGAGAAAATCGACGAAGTCGTAGGCATTCCAGCCAAAGCCGCCGATTCCGTATGGTCCGGGCAGAGATGAGACGGGCATGAGGACGCCGCTTGCACGCTCCATGAATGCGCTCACCAACCTTCTTGTTGTGGGGTCGGCCTGCCAATGGGTGTGCAGTCCGCCTCCGGTGTTCTGATTCGATATGCCTATTGTAAAACATGTTGTTTAAACATGTATAGGCAAGATAAAAAAGTTGGTCGATTTTCGGCGAATGGCTATATGCCATGAAAAAAGCCCCGACCTCACAACGTGAAATCGGGGCAAGAGCGGTATGTAGGTTTTTGCTACTCGGCGTCGGCGAAGCCGTTGGGGTTGTGGCTCTGCCAGTTCCAGCTATCGCGGCACATGTCCGCGATGTCGTACTGGGCCTTCCAGCCCATCATGCGCTCGGCCTTGGAGGCATCGCACCAGTTGGCGGCGATGTCGCCGGCGCGGCGCTCGCGGATCACGTAGGGCAGCTCCTTGCCACAAGCCTTGGAGAAGGCGGCGACGACCTCGAGTACCGAGGTGCCGGTGCCGGTGCCCAGGTTAAAGATCTCGACGCCGGTCTTGCCGTTCATCCAGTTAAGGGCGGCAACGTGACCAGATGCCAGATCGCACACGTGGATGTAGTCGCGCACGCCGGTGCCGTCGGGGGTGGGGTAGTCGTTGCCGAAGACCTGAACGGCCTCGAGCTTGCCCACGGCGACCTGGGCGACATAGGGCACCAGGTTGTTGGGGATGCCCTTGGGGTCCTCGCCGATCAGGCCCGACGGATGAGCGCCGATGGGGTTGAAGTAACGGAGCAGCACGACGTCCCACTCGGGGTCGGCGGTGTGGACGTCCATAAGGATCTGCTCGATCATCCACTTGGTCCAACCATAGGGGTTGGTCGCGGGCTTCTTAGGATCCTCCTCGGTGACGGGCGGGTTGTCCGGGTCGCCGTAGACGGTCGAGGAGCTCGAGAAGATGATGGACTTGCAGCCATGGTTGCGCATGACGTCGATGAGCACCAGGGTGTTCTCGATGTTGTTGTGGTAGTACTCGACGGGCTTGCTCACCGACTCGCCGACGGCCTTAAAGCCGGCAAAGTGGATGACGCGGTCAATCTGATGGGTATCGAAGATCTTGTTTATCGCATCGCGGTCGAGCACGTTGGCCTCGTAGAAGGTGAGGTTCTTGGCGGCCTCGTCGCCCACGATGGTCTTGACGCGGTCGACGGCGACGGCGCTGGAGTTGGAGAGATCATCGACGATGACGACCTGGTAGCCACCCTCTAGCAGCTGAACGACGGTGTGCGAGCCGATAAAGCCGGCGCCACCGGTAACGAGGACGCAGGTGTCTTTGGGGTCGAGTGCTTTGGACATGTAGTCTCCTATCGAATCAGGAACACTTCTTCAGGGGAGTATAGCGCAGACAGTTGTTCCAAAAAACGTACGCGGCGGGAAAATCAGAGGATTATGTTAGCGTACTCATACAAGAGCTTGCGTACGCATAACCTGATCTTTGGCATTTGCTTACGAGCCGTCGACCTTGCAGTTTCCTGCCGTTCGTGGAAATCGTTGGGACGCGCCATATGTACGCTAATATGTATGAGTTGAGCGACATATAAATAAGCATGTAACGGAGTACATATGTCACCAAACAGCGATTCCATCCTTTCCCAGGAGCTCTCGCGCCGTACCGCCCTCAAGGCCCTGTTCGGCGCCGCTTCTGCGGCAGTTCTTTTTGGCTTGCCCACTCGCGCCCATGCGGCGGAGGCTTCCAAAGAAACCACCGATAAACTGAATGCCGCCCAGGCCCAGCTCGACGAGGTTCAGGCCCAGCTCGACAGCATCGCAAATGAATACGCGGCGCTGGCCAGCAAGAATGCCCAGACCCTCAACGATATCGAGGGCGTACAGGGCCAGATCGACGACACGCAGGCGCAGATTGACGAGAAGAAGGCCGAGCTCAAAAAGAAACGCGGCGATCTTTCCGATCGCGTGGCCGCCAGCTACAAGTCCGGCGGCACGAACATCCTGTCGCTGCTGCTGGCCTCAGGCTCGTTTGAGGAACTCGTCGCCAACGCGCATTACGTTGAGAAGATTAACAAGAGCGACCGCGATGCCATCGAGGATATCCAGACGATTCAGGCTGAGCTCGACGCACAGAAGACCGAGCTCGAAGCACAAAAGGCCGACTTGGAGAAGCTCAAGGACCAGCAGACGGCTCAGATGCAGGATATGCAGGCCAAGCAGCAAGAAGTCCAGACCGTGCTGAACGGTCTTTCCGACGACGTCAAGGAGCTCATGGCTCAGCGCGATTCCGAGATCCTCGCTGCCGCCCAGGCCGAGGAGGCTGCCAGGAAGGCCGCCGCCGCTGCCGCCGCCGCGAACAAGAACAATTCCTACTCGGGTGGTTCAAGCTCGGGTGGCGGATCGTATGCTCCCGGAACTCCGCAGCAGAATGCCGGATCGGGCAAGCAGCAGGCCGTCGTCAACGCGTGCTACTCCACGCCTTCCCCGGGTCAGAACTGGTGCGCAGCGTGGGTTACCAACGTCTTCCGCAACGCCGGCGTTGGCTACTTTGGCGGTAACGCGTGCGATATGTTTAACGCCTGGTGCTATAGCTCCGACCGCTCGGCGCTGCAGGTGGGCATGATCGTTGCCGATTCCTCGCACAGCGGCACGGGTGCTCCGGGTCTTATCTACGGTCATGTGGGTATCTACGTTGGCGGCGGCATCGTTATGAGCAACGAGGGTGCCATTACGTCTAAGTCGCTTGACTCGTTTATTAGCTTTTACGGTACTGGCTCTGGCGTGCGTTGGGGCTGGCTTGGCGGCGTGGTGCTGTCGTAACTGCGGTTTGAAGTAAGTTGGTCCGTGGCTGCCCGAAAGGCATTAGGTTGCCTGCTCGGACAGTCCTGCTCGCACGGAGAGCACATTAAGTGCTCTCCGGCTCGTGCGGAACTTGCGATCAACCTAATGCCTTTCGGGCAGCCACGGACCTCTCGGGTCCAATACGTCACATACCGACTGGTTTATCTGAATAAATATGGCGAAGGCCCCTTTCGGGGCCTTCTTTGTTAGAGGAATTCGCCTACTCGGTGAACTTCGGGTTCTAGGTCTACTCCGAATTGGTCTTTGACTTTGGCTTGGATGTCGCGGATGAGTTCGTCGACGTCGGCTGCGGTGGCGTGGTCGGCGTTGACGATGAAGCCGCAGTGCTTCTCGCTTACCTGCGCACCGCCGACGGCATGGCCGCGCAGGCCGGCGTCCATGATGAGCTTGCCGGCAAAGTAGCCCTCGGGGCGCTTGAAGGTGGAGCCGGCGCTCGGCATGTCGAGCGGCTGCTTGTCCTCGCGGCGCTGGCGGTATTCGTCCATGTCGGCCTTGATCATCGCTGCGTTGCCCGGGGCGAGATTGAAGGTGGCCGAAAGAACGATGAAGCCGTCGTCGGCAATGCGGCTCTTGCGATAGCCCAGGTTGAGCTCATCGACATCGAACTCGATGATGTTGCCGCTGCCGCGGGTGCCGTCGTCGAGCATGCGGGCGGGCTTGTAGACACGCACAGACTCCAGCACATCGGCCATGCAGGCACCATAGGCACCGGCGTTCATGTAGCAGGCGCCGCCGACCGATCCGGGGATGCCCGAGATGGGCTCCATGCCGGTGAGGCCGGCCTCGGCTGCTGCCGCGGCGACATCGGAAAGCAGGGCGCCGGCTGCCGCCGTGACGTGCGTGCCGTCGACCGTAATGTCGGAGAGGCCCTCGCCCAGCGCCACGACGACGCCGCGGATGCCCTTGTCTCCGACGAGCAGGTCCGAGCCGTTGCCTACGATGGTGAGCGGCAGATCACAGCGATAGCAGGTGTCAAGCGTGGCGACGAGGCCCTGCTCGGTATCGGGCGTGACAAAGACATCGGCCGGGCCACCGATCTTAAACGTGGTGTGCTCGCGCATGGGCTCGCTCATCAACACGTTGTCCTCGCCGGCAACGCCAGCGAGCGCGCACAGCAGGTCCTCGTTAAAAAAGTCGTTCTCGTGCATACGAATATCCGCCTTTTGGTGGTCGTTCTCATCAATCGATTGCAATATACCCCACCCAGATGAATTTGGTGCGCTGGCGGCGATAAAACTGCCGTCCACCGGATTGATAAAGTGTTTATCATCGAGGTAGAGGGGCAGTCGCTATACTTTCAAGAGATTGCGCGTAAACCCGGAAGGAGCGAGATGGCCAACAAAGTCACCCTCAAGCAGATCGCCCAAGAGGTGGGGCTTTCCCCCTCGTCGGTCTCGCTTGTTCTCAACAATCGGCCCTGTCGCATCTCGGAAGAAAACCGCAAGCTCATCAAGGAGGTTGCGGCGCGCAACCACTATGTTCCCAACCAGATTGCGCGCAGCCTGGTCATGCGCGAGTCGCGCACGCTGGGCCTTATCGTTCCCAACATCGAGAGCCGCTTTTTCGCCTCGCTCGCCGGCAGCTTGGAAAAGCGCTGCCGCGAGGACGGCTACGCGCTCTTTATTACCAGCTCGGGCGGAAGCGCCGATGACGATCTGGAGCTGTTGCGTCAGCTGGTGACGCGCGGCGTTGATGGCGTCTTCCTGGTGGTAGGTGACGAGTTCTCCGACGACCGCGCCCTGCGCGAAGAAGTCAGCCACCTGCCCATCCCGGCTGTAATGGTCGACCGTGCCATTGAGGGGCTCGAGTGCGACAAGGTGATGTTTGACCACGAGATGGGTGGCTACATGGCTACCCGATATCTGATTGAGCAGGGCCACCGTCGCATCGCCTGCCTGGTTAACGCGCGCCGCTCCAATACGGGCCGCAAGCGACTTGCCGGCTATGAACGCGCGCTGCGCGAGGTTGGCCTGCCCATCGACGCGCGCTTGGAGTTCGAGAGCGAGTACTACATTCCGAGTGCCTACGAGGCCTCGGAGGCGGTGCTCGCAACCGATGCCACCGCCGTGTTCGCAAGTTCGGACAACATCGCCCTCGGTTTGCTCAAGCGCTTGCACGAGATGGGGAAGAGCATCCCGGGCGATATCTCGGTGGTGAGCTATGACAACTCGGCTGCCGACGTTCTCTTTGAGCCGGCGCTGACCGCGATCGAGCAGGATCCGGGCGTGCTTGCCGAGCATGCCTTTGGTTGCATGTCCAAACGTCTTGCCGGCAAGGGCGGCAGGCGTGCCGAAGAAGTGGTTCTGGAGCCTGCTCTCATTGTGAAGGACAGCGTTCTAGAACTTACTAAATACAACTAAACATGTTTATCAATTCGAGAAGATCGAATGTGGAGCATCTGTGACAGGCAATGCCGCAGGTGAATGTTGCGTTTTGCCAATTGGTGTGTTTGATAGAGATGGTAAAACGTTTTTTCACCATGATAAAACGTTTTAGCAAATATACTAGTCCCAACGAATGGTTGCCGTATCGGAGGGTGACCGCGCAGCGAAGGGACATAAACAATGGCTAAAACACTGGGGACGCCGTGGCAAAAGCTGGGGCACGAGGTGCCGGCTTCCGAGCTCGAGGGTGTCGATCTGTATTGGCGCGCTTCGAACTACCTGTCCGTCGGTCAGATCTACCTTCGCTCCAACCCGCTGATGCGCGCTGACTTTGTCGACGATAAGACTGGCGAGGCGCGCGACTTCGGTCGTCCGGACGTCAAGCATCGCCTGGTTGGTCACTGGGGCACCACGCCCGGCATCAACTTCCTGTTCGGCCACGTCAACCGCCTTATTGCCGATCACAACCAGAACGCCATTTTCTTGATGGGCCCGGGTCACGGTGGCCCCGCCGGCACCGCCCAGTCGCTGCTCGACGGTACTTACCGCGAGATCCGCCCCGACATCACCAATGACGAGGCCGGCCTGCAGAAGTTCTTCCGCCAGTTCTCCTATCCCGGCGGCATCCCGAGCCACTTTGCGCCCGAGACGCCCGGCTCCATCCACGAGGGCGGCGAGCTCGGCTACACGCTCAGCCACGCTTACGGTGCCGTCATGGACAACCCGAGCCTGCTGGCCGTGGCCGTGGTGGGCGACGGCGAGTCCGAGACCGGTCCGCTCGCGACTTCTTGGCAGTCCAACAAGCTCGTGAACCCGGCAACCGACGGTATCGTCCTGCCGATCCTGCACCTCAACGGCTACAAGATCGCCAACCCCACCATCCTCGCCCGCGTGTCCGACGAAGAGCTCACCAAGTTCTTTGAGGGTATGGGCTATAAGCCGCACTTCTTTATCGCCGGCTTTGACGACGAGAGCCACGCAAGCATCCATGAGCGCTTTGCCGCCCTGTTTGAGCAGGTCTTTGACGAGATTTGTGACATCAAGGCCACCGCGCAGGCCCAGGCTGCCGCGGGCGAGACCGTGGTCCGCCCGGCCTACCCCATGATTGTGTTCCGTACGCCCAAGGGCTGGACCTGCCCCAAGCAGATCGACGGCAAGAAGACCGAGGACTCCTGGCGCGCCCATCAGGTGCCGCTGGCAAGCGCCAAGGACACTCACGAGCACTTCCGCGTGCTGCGCGAGTGGCTGCGCTCCTACAAGCCCGAGGAGCTCTTTACGCCCGAGGGCCAGGTGCGCCCCGAGGTAACGGCCTTTATGCCGACCGGCGAGCTGCGTATTGGCGCCAACCCCAACGCGAACGGCGGCAAGGTGCGTCGCGAGCTCGAGCTGCCCGATATCCACGCCCACGAGATTCCCGTCGCCGAGAAGGGCCATGGTTGGGGCTCCACCGAGGCTGCCCGCGTCTTTGGTGAGTACACTGCCGACGTTCTGGCCAAGAACATGGACGACTTCCGCATCTTCGGTCCCGACGAGACCGCGTCCAACCGCCTGCAGGCCGCTTATAAGGTGACCAAGAAGCAGTGGGATGCCGGCTTCTACGAGGACGAGGCCAACGACGAGCTGCTCGCTGGCTCCGGCAAGGTTGTCGAGCAGCTGTCCGAGCACCAGTGCGAGGGCTTCCTCGAGGCCTATGTGCTCACCGGCCGCTCCGGCGTGTGGAGCTCCTACGAGAGCTTTGTCCATGTGGTCGACTCCATGGTCAACCAGCACTGCAAGTGGCTCGAGGCTACCAAGCGCGAGATTCCGTGGCGTGCCCCCATCAGCGGCCTCAACATTTTGCTGTCGAGCCATGTTTGGCGTCAGGACCACAACGGCTTCTCGCACCAGGATCCTGGCTTTATCGACCTGCTGCTCAACAAGGCCAACGACACGCATATCGTGAACGCTTACTATCCGGCCGACGCTAACATGGCTCTCGCCGTGGCCGAGCGCGTCTACCAGTCCACCGACTGCGTCAACGCCATCTTCTGCGGCAAGCAGCCCGCCCCGACCTTCCAGACGGTCGACGAGGCAAAGGCCGAGCTCGCCGAGGGCGTCGCAAATTGGGAGTGGGCATCGACCGCCGACTCGCTCGGCGAGGCCGACGTCGTGGTCGCCACGTGTGGCGACGTGCCGACGCTCGAGGCTCTGGCTGCAACCGATATGCTGCGCGAGCTGGGCATTAAGGTATGGTTCGTCAACGTGGTCGATCTGCTCAAGATTCAGAACGTCTGCGAGAACGACCAGGCTATAAGCGACGAGCGCTGGGCTGAGCTGTTTGGCTGCGGCGAGAAGCCCGTGCTCTTCGCGTTCCACGCCTATGCCGGCACGATTCGCCGCCTGATCTGGAACCGCCCCGGACACGACGCGTTCCGCGTCCACGGCTACGAGGAGAAGGGCTCCACGACCACGCCGTTCGACATGCTGCGCCTGAACAACATGGATCGTTGGGCCCTGGCCGCCGACGTGCTGCGCATGGTCGACGCCGATAAGTTTGCCGAGCAGATTGATGAGTGGGAGGCCTTCCGCACCGAGGCCTTTGAGTTCGCGTGCGACGAGGGCTTCGATCACCCGGCCTTTACCGACTGGGTCTGGCCCGACGCCGCTGCCGCAACCGCAGCCGACGGCGTGCTCTCCGCAACGCAGCTAACTGCCGGCGACAACGAATAGCATCCGGGACGGTCTCGCGCTGGGGCCGCCTCCGGGCGGGCGCCTTCCTCTGAGAAGTGGGCTTCGCGAACTTCTCAGAGGAAGGCGCCC
>NZ_QSRC01000012.1:0-34867 GCF_003436895.1 Collinsella sp. TF09-1AT
TACCCTAAGAGCAAACCACCCCTTTTAGGGGTGGTTTTGATTTGAATATGATTTTTAACGGCCTGAACTGCATTTTTGCAAATATTTGTAAATTGCTTTCCTGTTCAAGTTTGCCGTCTGCAGTAGTTGTCGCAAATTTTGCGACAACTACACCCCTAAAGTTGTCCAACAAGCCGCCTCAAAATGCGTTTAATCTGTAGCCGGGCGTGCCTAGTGTGCGATGAGCATCTTCGCAATGCAACGCCCATGCCCACACGCCCGCAAAATGTTGTGCAATTAATTTCCCAGTTTTGTACATTATTCGTAAGCACCACGTAAATCCTTTTGCGTATTAAAGCCGAGGTTTGCCTGCATTTACTCGGGCGCCCGTTGCAGCACCCCCATTAACCTGCGTCAACGTGAACAACTTAGGCAATCAACCCCCCCAAGCACGGATTTGTCGCATATGTTGTCCGACACAACCCAAATCAGTTTCACTATCAGCTTGTGCTAGGAGACATAACGTTACATGAGTTCAGCTGTGCTCACGGCTCTAACAGGCCACATAGCACGGGGTCGATCAGCATCCGGCCGTAACGGCGGTGCCAGAAACACCACGAGCTCCAATATCGATTGCCATGCACTTTTTTCACTTGCTTTTGCGGATATTTATAAGTTCGCTTGAGTCAGTGCAATGAGTTGTTACGGCGAACCACAGCAGTTCTACAGCTGTTTGCGCGCGGTCCAGTTTTTGTACCCGCTTGACTGGCTCGCACGCAGCCAGCTGGGGATGCGGTCATTTTGCGATACACGTCCGAGTCTCTAGCAGCTGCATCTATACATACCGTTCACGGTGGGGCAGAGCCACGTGCTTGTCTGACTGGGCTCAGGGTTTGAATATGGAGCGCCTTCGCGCACAAGCGCCCTGGCGAAGCCATACCCAAACCCCGTGAGCCACACGTAAGACAGCAAGGGGGTGGTGCTCGTGTGGTATGTGATTCAGGTCATTAACGGTCGCGAAGACGTAATGCGCGAGCGCATAGAGCGCGTGGTGCCAGCGGGCGCCATGCAGGAGCTCTTTTATCCCCAATATCAAACCGAGATCAAAGTACACGGCGAATGGGTCAATACGACCAAGCCGCTCTTTCCCGGTTATCTTATCTGCGATACGGCAGAACCCCGCACCGTGCAACAGTATCTGCTACGCATGGACGACTTTGCCCGGGTGCTTACCCAGGACGGTCAGTTTGTGCCGCTGGCAAAAGAAGAGGTTCAGCTTATTGGCGGATTTACGCATAGGGGAGACCGCGTAGTGCCCATGAGCGAGGCCTTAAAAGACGGCGACCAGGTCATAGTGACGGCTGGTCCGCTGTTGGGCCACGAAGGCCTTATCAAATCCATCAACAGACGCAAGAGCACTGCTTATTTGGAGCTCAACCTGTGCGGCCGACGCGTAACTACGCGCGTTGGCCTTGCCGTGCTTTCGGCCGAGCAGCGCGTAATGCGAAACCTTAAAAAGGCGATCGCCTAGCTGCAGGCAATCGCTGTGTAGATCAGGAAGGATCCCCGATCTGGGGACGAAGTGTTGGAAGAGAACGTGTCGGATAAAATAGAACATGCAACTGAGTTTCCGCTTCCTGTCGATAACCCTGCACCTGCGCAGGGTTTCGTTGTAATAGGAACCTATAAAGCTCCTAAGCCAGACCCTTCAAGTGCCGCTCCCAAGAAGGGTGGGCCAGGCTATCTCGCCGCCAAGCGCGCCTTCGATATTGTTTTTTCTGCAGGTGTCTGCATTGTGCTTGCTGTTCCGGTTGTAGCAGCTTGCGTAGCCATTGAGATCGACTCTCCCGGTAAGCCATTCTTCCGCCAAGAACGTGTCGGCAAGAATGGTAAACCTATATATATTTTTAAGCTTCGCACAATGGTCTCGGATGCCCACGAGCATCCAGAAAAATACATGTCAGCCAAGCAGCTGGTCCAGTGGAAGCGTGAACAGAAGGTCGACGATGATCCGCGTGTCACGCGTGTCGGAAAATTTCTTCGTAGGACGTCCTTGGACGAGTTGCCCCAATTTCTGAATGTCCTTGCTGGCGATCTCTCCGTCATTGGTCCTCGACCAGTGACGTTCGAGGAGACCTTTGAGTACGGCGACGCTCGCGATGAGGTTCTTTCCTGTAAACCCGGTATCACTGGTTGGTGGGCGGCAACTGACCGCAACGACTCCACTTGGGAAAGCGGTCAGAGGCAGGCGCGAGAGCTGTTCTACGTGCGCCACCAATCATTCGGGCTGGATGCCCGTGTCTTCTTTAAATCTTTTAAAGCGATGAGGAGGGGCAAATGAAGGTACATGGAGCTTCTGGACTCATGAGTCAAGATATAAAGAGCAGTTATTTGCAATGGCTTGCGATGGTTAACGAATCTGAGCATGAAATCATTGACAGCATGAATTGTAATGTTGTTGAGGACGCTTTCTACCGCAATCTCGCATTCGGCACGGGTGGACTTCGAGGCAAGGTCGGAATGGGTCCTAACCGCATGAATGCTTATACGGTCGGCAAGGCTACGCAGGGCCTTTCTGACTATCTGAAGGATCATTTCGCAAAGCCTACTGTTGTTCTCTGCCGCGATACGCGCCACGGTTCGGGGGATTTTGTACGCCGAGTCGCAGAGGTACTCGCTGGTAATGGAATTAGCTCATACTTGTTTGAGCGCGTTGAGCCTACGCCGGCGTTGAGTTTTGCTGTCCGAGAACTTGGCTGCACTGCCGGTATTAACATCACTGCATCGCACAACCCTGCCGCGTACAACGGCTACAAGGTCTATGGCGCCGACGGTTGCCAGATCACTGTCGAGGCGGCTGAGGCCATCCAGGCGGCCATCGATCCCATCGACTGCTTCGATGGCGTAAAAGCGATGACGTTCGATGGGGCCCTGGAAAAGGGACTGGTGCAGTGGGTTCCCGAGAGAGTTCTTGACCGTTACATAGAGGATACGCTCGAGGTCTCCACGGGCGAGGACTGCTCGGCGCTCCGCATCGTCTACACTCCACTCCACGGCGTCGGCCTGGAGTGCGTGTCCCGCGTCCTCGAGGGAATTGGCGTGGCCGAGGTCGCGACTGTCGACGAGCAGTGCGTGCACGACGGCGACTTCCCGACCTGCCCGTACCCCAACCCCGAGGTGCGCGAGGCGCTGAAGCTCGGGCTCGAGTACTGCGACAGGGTCAAACCCGACCTGCTGCTGGCGACCGACCCGGACACCGACAGAGTGGGCATCGCGGTCCCGCATGCCGGGGAGTACAAGCTGCTCACAGGCAACGAGGTGGGCCTGCTCCTGCTCGACTTCCTCGCGTCCAAGGCGAGCGGGTCCGGCGCCGACATGTCCCGCGAGGTCGCCTGCACAACCATCGTGTCCGCGCCCATGGCAGACGATATCGCTCGCGCACGCGGCCTCGAACTGCGCCGCACGCTCACCGGGTTCAAGTTCATCGGCGAGCAGGTCGGCGTTCTGGAGTCGGAGGGCCGCGAGGGCGATTTCCTCATGGGCTTCGAGGAGTCCTACGGCTACCTCGCCGGCACGTCCGTGCGCGACAAGGACGCCGTGGTCGCCTCCATGCTCATCTGCGAGCTCGCTGCCCATTGGAAGAAGCTGGGTCTGGACCTCTACGAGGCCATGGAGCGCCTCTACGAGACATATGGCTTCTGGTCGAGCGCCCTTCTCGGCCAGGCATACGAGGGCCCCGAGGGCGCGTCCGACATGGCCGCGATGATGTCAGGCCTCCGAGAGCACGCTCCGGAGAATATCGGCGGCACCGCCGTCACGCAGCGCACCGACTACTCCCAGGGCGCGCCGATGCCCGTCGTCAACCCGACCGATAAGCCCCAGCGCCTTCCCGAGGCGGACGTCCTCGAGTTCAGGCTTATGGACGGATCGCGAGTCCTGTTCCGTCCCAGCGGCACGGAGCCCAAGGCCAAGGCCTATGTGTTCGCCAAGGGTGTCGACCGCGCCGAGTCCGAGGCCAAGCTCGCCGCGCTGGTCGCGGACGCCGAGTCGATCCTGGGAGGAACCCGATAATGATCCACCTCGTCCTGCTCTCCGGCGGCTCGGGCACGCGCCTGTGGCCGCTCTCCAACAGCACCCGCTCAAAGCAGTTCCTCAAGGTCCTGCGCGACGCGGACGGCAACCACGTCTCCATGGTCCAGCGTGTCTTCGGCCAGATCGGATCCGTCGACGCGGACATCGACATCACCATCGCCACCTGCGCGAGCCAGGAGGAGTCCATACGCCGCCAGGTTGAGGGCGACTACGCGCTGGTGCTCGAGCCCGAGCGCCGCGACACCGCCCCGGCGATCATGCTCGCCTGTGCGAACCTCGCGCTCGAGCGGGGCGCCGGCGAGGGCGACACCGTCATCGTCATGCCCATCGACAGCTATGCCGACCAGGCCTACTACGACAGCGTCGTGAGGCTCGACGAGGCCGTCCAGTCCGATTTCGCCGAGCTGGTCCTCATGGGCGTGGAGCCCACCTACCCCAGCGGCAAGTACGGCTACATCGTGCCCGCGGCGGGGGAGGCCTGGCCCCGCAGGGTCGAGCGCTTCACCGAGAAGCCCGACGAGGGGACCGCACGGGAACTCATCTCCCAGGGGGCCCTCTGGAACTGCGGCGTGTTCGCGTTCAGGCTCGGCTGGCTCACCGGCCTCACCGCCAAGTACCTGGAGTGCGGGACTTTCGAGGAGTTCCGCTCGCGCTATTCCGAGCTGCCCAAGAACTCCTTCGACTATGAGGTCGTGGAGAGGGCGTCTTCCATCGGCGCGGTCTCCTACGCGGGCGAGTGGAAGGACCTGGGCACCTGGAACACGCTGACCGACGAGATGGCCGAGTTCACCTCCGGTCGCGTCGTTGTCGATTCAAAAACGTGCGAGAACGTCCACGTGATCAATGAGACCGGTTTCCCGATGGTCGTCGCGGGCATCTCTGATTCAGTTGTCGTGGCGACGCCCGACGGCATCCTCGTGTCCGGCAAGGAGGCGTCTGCGAACATCAAGGCCGAGGTTAACGCCGTCGCCGAGAGCCGCCCAATGTACGAGCAGCGCTCCTGGGGCGAGTACCGCGTCATGGACAGCAGCGTGTTTCCTGATGGGTTGAAAGCCTTAATAAAAGAATTAATTCTGTTAAACGGCGAACAGCTTGAGTATCAACTGCATTCACACCGTGACGAGGTTTGGACTGTTGTCTCTGGTTCTGGAGAGGTTGTTTTGGATAACGTCACACAGAAAGTTGGCGCTGGCTCTGTCGTTCAAATTCCCGCCTCGACCATGCATTCCGCTCGTGCGCTCGGCAGTGATCTTCACGTTATCGAAGTGCAGCATGGCGAAACGCTTGTAAAGGAAGACACCGTCTGCTTTAACGATTTCTGGAAGGATTAGATTGAGAACTAAGCATAAACAGCCAAAGGTTGCGCTTGTTCATGATTGGCTTGTTGGCGAGGGCGGTGGAGAGCAGGTTCTTAAGTGCTTTCATGAAATATGGCCTGATGCCCCTATTTATACTCTCGTCTTCAACGAAGAAAAAGCTCCGTCCTGGACGCATGGTATAGATATTCGCACTACCTATATTCAGCATTGGCCCGGCGGTAAAACACATCATAAACTTCTGCTGTCCTTCATGCCTAAAGCGTGGGAGGCTCTTGATTTAACCGAGTACGACTTAGTCGTCAGCTCGTGCGCAGGCTGTTGCAAGGGCATCATTACACGCCCGGATGCCATTCATGTTTGTTACTGCCATTCGCCCATTCGCTATGTATGGGATTTGTACTATGACTATCTTGACGGAGCTTCTGCAATCAAGCGCGCGTTTATGCCTTCGATGATTCATAGTGTCCGGATGTGGGATTTCCAGGCAGCGCAACGCGTTGACAGCTTTATATCGAATTCCGACTACGTTGGTAAACGCATCTCCAAGTTTTACCGCCGTAAATCTACAACTATCCATCCCGGAATCAGCCTCCCAGAGGGCAAGGTTTCTGAGGAACGCGGGGAGTATTACTTTGTACTCTCTCGTTTCGTCAGCTACAAGCGAATAGATATCGCTATCGAAGCATGTAATAAGATGGGTCGAAGGCTCATCGTCGCCGGCTCTGGTGGCGAGGAGGAAGAGAAGCTGCGCGCTATGGCTGGACCGAATGTCGAGTTTGTTGGGCGCGTTTCGGATGAACAACTTATCGATTACTACTCGCATGCGAAAGCGTTTCTCTTTCCTGGCATCGAGGATTTCGGGCTCACTCCTTTGGAGGCAATGGCTGGGGGAACTCCTGTCCTTGCATATGGAGAAGGCGGCGCTCTCGAGACTGTGGTAGACGGCGAGACCGGTCTGTTCTTTTTTGAACAAAGTGCTGATGCCCTAAAAGAATGTATCGAGAAGTTTGAGTCTCTTAGTTTTAGCGCGGCAACTTGCCGCGCCCGCGCGGAGCAGTTCTCAAGGGAGAGGTTTAAAAAGGAAATCACCGACTTTTGTAACTCTATGCTTAAAGAATCCCGTGAATCTTTCGATAGGAAGCCGCCCACCCAATGTTGACAAAGCCTCTTTATTGTATTAATGGTCGGTTTTTGACCCGTCAGATTACCGGAGTCGATCGCTATGCCAGAGAGATTGTACGCGAGCTTGATAGTCTGCTAAATAACGGTGAGGCTATCCTTTTACTTCCAGAAGATCAAGAACCAATTGATTGGGAAGTTACCGACAATATTGTACTTCGCAAGTATGGCAGACATAGCGGGCACGCCTGGGAACAAATTGATCTCGCCCGTTATATATATAAACATAAATTATTGGGTATCAATTTATGCAATACTGCGCCGATTTTTAATCCTGGCGTCGTGTGCATTCATGATATGGCTGTCAGGGCTAACGAAGTCAATTACAGTCGTAAATTTCTACTGTGGTACCGTTTTCTTTATTCGCAGTTGACTCGTCGAGCAAAGAAGATTCTTACTGTCTCCGCGTTTTCTAAATCAGAGATCGAAAAGTTCTATCCCCAGGCAAGGGGGAAGATTGTTGTTGCGCCAAACGCTTGGCAACATGTCAATAAGGTTGAAGAAGCTCCTGAAATTCTAGAGAAGTATAGGTTGACCAAAGGTGGATATTGGTTCGCTATGAGTTCCCTTGCCCCCAATAAAAATCTGCGATGGCTTGTAGAGACGGCTCTACTTAATCCTGATGAAATTGTTGTAATTGCAGGAGGGGTCAATTCAAAGATTTTCGGCGATCATGACATTCCGACAGCAACCAATGTTAAGTACCTGGGTTATGTAAGCGATGGTGAAGCGAAGGCACTTATGGGAGGATGCAAGGGTTTTCTGTTCCCGACTTTCTATGAGGGTTTTGGCATTCCTCCAATGGAGGCCATGGCTTCGGGAGCCGATTGTGTTTTAGTAAGCGACAGTCCTTGCATGCACAACATTTACGGCGAAGCTGTTACATATATTGATCCATATAAACCTGAGAGCAACATAAAAAATCGTTTGGTTGGCCGACATGATCAAATCGAACAATTACTTCTAAAGTATTCGTGGTTGAATACAGCAACTTTATTACTGGACGCGATGGAAAACGTTCGTGATAACTATGAAGATTAGAAGTATTTGGTGGCTAAACCCATACGCCCTGCTTGGGGTTACAGCCATTCTCGTGCTCTTTGCATTCTTTACTACCAACGAATCCTATCTCACGCTCTACTCTGAGCAAAAGTTCGTTAACCTTGAATATGTTTTGCTTGCTGGTTTAATTTTGATACTGATGGCCTTTGGCATTTTTTGTGGTAGACAAGGTTATCGTCAATCTGCATTGCGTAAAGTCGGTTCAAAAAGAGAGGTCGTTTCTGACCGCGTATATGTTGCCTGCGATATTGTTGTCGCTATCACCCTGCTTGCTGATTTGATTTGGATTGGAAATTTCACAAGGATTTATGGTTTTTCCGCACTGGTGAGTCTATTTTCACCCCAGTCGCTATCTGCCAATGTGGGTGTTTATCGAGGTGAAAGCGGTTCTATTTCTGGAATTACAACTTTTACTGAATTCGGCGTCGTCGCGATGGCTTTATTGCCCATTGTCATTAAATCCTCTGACGACAAAAAGTCAAGGCGAGCAGTATTTCAGGCGGCGCTCTTAATTGTCCTAGCGGTTTTACGATCACTTATTAACTCTGAACGTTTGGCTATTATCGAGTTGTTGGTTCCTTTTGGTATCTCATGGGTTGCGCTTTCAAATCGTAAAAAGACCACTTTGATGAATCTAATTCCTTTATTCGCTGTGCTTGGTCTGGCAATTACATTTGGAATATTTGAGTATTCTCGAAGTTGGCTGAGACATTATGTCCTGCTTATGGATTCTTTCCCAGAGTTCGTCATCACAAGACTCACGGGATATTACACAACTGCGATTAATAATGAGGCAATGTTTTTCGCCAAGGGTGAAATTTCCTGGATTCCGTACTGGTCTTTCCTTTGGTTTTGGTCATTGCCTGGTATGGATACTGTTTATAGTGCCATCTCAAATCCAAATATAGATTCCCTATACCACTCTATGTTAGCCATATTTAGTAACCCTGAGTTTACCAACCAAGGCGGCTTGCTGACATATTGGAGTGATTTTTCCTGGTTTGGCTTAACCATCTACCCAATTTTTGGTTACCTAATCGGCAAATTCTACGAGGAGTTCTTAAGGGGATCATGGAGCGGGCAAATTGTATATCCCTATATCGTTTTGTTGCTGCTTGAGCTACCACGCCACTTTTATCTCTCTGAAAATAGAGGCTTCCTTGCTGTTGTAGCGCTTGTCCTTGTTTTCTTTTTGACCAGTCGTCCTGTAAATAAATCTAAAATTGAATGATTGGGAGAATATGGACTCTGAACTATATGTAGCCGAAAGTCTTTTACAAGTTTTAAGCTCCGTTTGCATTGCTTTTGATGGATATGATTGCGTTGTTTATAAAACACTCATTATTAACGGACGGTTTGCCGGGGCCGATCAAATTGCTTCGAGAATTAATAACACTAAGCTATTTAATGAGGTTATTCTCGTAAGCCCTCAATATGAAGAAGATGGCGCAAGCGGGCTCTCAGCAATTTTGGAGACCGCTTCAGAACAAAAAGCCAGGTTCTCCCGCATCTTAAGTTATATGCAAAAAAGAAGTGGCTACCAAAGGCTCTATTTTGCTGGACCTAATCAGCTAACGCGCGATGCCAAAAGATTTTGCCTTGAATCAAATGGCAAGGCTTCCTTAATTGATGATGGCTCGGGTTCACACAACGCGGCTATAGCTAAAACCTTTTCTCTGTTTGATGATATTTTAAATGAGAGCGATATTACTTATTGTAGGCGCGAAAGAGTTAAGTCTTTCTTTAAGCGTATCTTTCGAACTATTGCACCCTCTCGTGGCATATTTGGAGTGGATTCGATTTACCTCTTCAACCCAAGCGAAAGAGATGCCGCACACTTTAAAAACGTTCAAATACGTAGTCTAGACTGCTCAAATCCAAGCGTTCACAAATACGTAGCCGAGGTATTCAAGATAGCGAATAAAGATTCGCCTCGACCGGAAATCGTGATGCTATCAATGCCCGATTTCTGCTCAGACGCTTATAAGAAAAACGAGCATGAGGTTCTTGCGGCTATTTCAATCTCAGGTCTACACGCTCAGTTTCGACCGCATCCTAGAAAGCTGGACTTTTCTGATGTGCCGGATTCCTTCGATATTGACCAGCAGCGTGATTTTTGGGAAGCGAGTTGGATGCTTGGTATCTATGACGAGCATACTGCTCTTATCGGCGCGGGCTCAACTGCGCTTTTGACTCCTAAGATCATGTTCGACAAAGAACCTTTTGTCATATTCACCCATCGGTTGGTAAATGATGGGTTTGACAATAACTCTGAAGAATCGTACGAAGACATTCTTGATCGATACACTAATAAATATCGAGTGATTGCCCCTAAAACAATTAATGAACTTGAAGACGCGCTTGACATTATTGGCCGTGAATTAAAGTTATTAGGCGGCGAGGTCTATGGCTGTTAAGACGTCAAGTAATATTAAATCCTTTGTATGGTCTTTTATGGAACAAGGCGGATCAAAGGTAATTCAGCTTATTGTTCAGATTGTTTTGGCAAGGCTGCTGGCTCCTGAGGCGTTCGGAGTACTCGCTATTCTGCTGGTTGTGACCCAGATATCAGACTCTATCGCCCAGAGCGGTCTGGGGATGGCATTAATTCAGAATAGAGATTCCGACGAGAGATCCTACTCAACGGCTTGGTGGCTGAGCCTAGGGCTGGCTACCGTTCTCTATGCTATGGTGTACCTCTCCGCTCCTGCTATTTCCGCATTCTACAGCATGCCCGAACTTGCCATTTACCTGCGCGTTCTCGGCGTTATTGTATTATTCAACTCAGCTAACTCGATTCAGCGTTCCTATCTTGAACGTAGCATGGACTTCAAGAGCATCTTCGCAGCCACAACGGTTGCCGCACTCGCCTCGGGCGTAAGCGGGATTGGACTTGCTTTCCTTGGATTCGGGGTTTGGTCACTGGTTGCTCAGTCGCTGATGCAAAGCATCTTAATCTGTGTCGTCATGTGGGTACAGATTCGTTGGAAACCCGCTTTTGTGTTCGATACCGGTCAAGCGAAATCGCTGTTCGGATATGGTTGGAAAATCTGCATAACGGGGATTCTAAATGTATTCTACTCCGGTATCTCTGAGCTAATCATTGGACGCGCCTGCTCCGCCAGAGAGCTTGGCCTATATAGCCAGGGACGTAAATACCCCACGGCAGCAATCGGCGTTATGTCCAATTCAATTGCCAATGTCTTATTCCCGATGTTTTCTGCAATAAAAAGCGATAAGAAGGAGCTGCAATCGGCCATTAAGCGCGGCCTTTCTTTGGGTACCTTTCTCGTAGCACCTATGTCACTTCTTGTTGCCGTAGTTGCAGAACCAATTATCGCAATACTTCTGACTGAGAAATGGCTTAGTTGCGTGCCCATTTTCCAGCTCACCTGTATCTCGAATGCGTTTTTAATGATGCAGCTTGTGAATCTTCGTGCGTATATGGCGCTTGGTGACAGTTCCTTGTATTTACGCCTTCAGATGGTGAAGGTTTTAGGTGGCGGTGCAGTCATCTGGGCAACGGCTGCCTTAACACACGATATTTACGCTACCGCCATCGCAAACTTTGCGGTTGGCATCCTATCAATTCTATTTATTGATATGGCGCCAGCTCAACGCATACATGGCTATTCAGCGCTTTCACAGGTGAGGGACACGCTGCCTGTTTTTGCCCTCTCAATTGTCTCTTCCACAGCGGCACTCTTGGTTCAGTTCCTGAAACTGGCATACGTACCCCAGCTGCTTCTCCAGTGCATCGTCTTCACCGCTATCTACTTGGGAGGGGCGAAGCTTTTCAAGTTCAAAGAGCTGTCCGAGGCGACATCGCTCATGCGCGGTTTTGCCTCGAGGAAGCGCTGAGGTTAAACCCTTTGCATAAGTCACACATTAAGGATTTTTTGATAGAAAGGCAACTAATCTAATGTCAACATTCAATGGTTCTACTCTGATGATTACGGGAGGAACGGGATCCTTTGGTAATACCGTCCTCAAGCATTTCCTGACCTCAGACGTGGGTGAAATTCGTATTTTCTCTCGCGATGAGAAAAAACAGGACGACATGCGCCATGAGCTTCAGGCTCGCTATCCGGATCATTTCGCTAAAGTAAAATTTCATATCGGCGATGTGCGTAACATTCAATCTGTTCGCGATGCCATGCATGGCGTAGACTACATCTTCCACGCGGCAGCTCTTAAGCAAGTTCCTTCTTGTGAGTTTTTCCCGATGGAGGCCGTTCGCACCAACATCATGGGCACAGATAACGTCCTTCATGCTGCGTCGGATGCGGGTGTTAAGCGAGTGGTTTGCCTCTCAACAGATAAAGCGGCGTACCCTATTAACGCCATGGGAAAGTCCAAAGCCCTTATGGAAAGCGTTATCTTCGCCAATGCTCGTAGGGCTGCAGAAAAAGGCGACACGGTGGTGTGCTGCACTCGTTACGGTAACGTTATGTGCTCTCGCGGCTCCGTTATCCCACTCTTTATTGAGCAGATTCACGCTGGTAATCCCATCACCATTACGGATCCGAGCATGACACGGTTCCTGATGAATCTTGATGAAGCAGTTGACCTTGTTAAGTTTGCATTTGAGCACGCCAACCCGGGTGACCTTTTCATTCAGAAGGCAGATGCAAGCACTATTGGCGATCTTGCGAAGGCGGTTCAGCGGCTGTTTGGCGATACGGGTACAAGCATCATCGGCCCGCGACACGGAGAGAAACTGTTTGAGACGCTCATGACTCGTGAAGAGCGCCTGCGTGCAGAAGATATGGGTGGCTATTATCGCGTGGCAGCCGATATCCGTGGCCTGAACTATGACAACAAGCAGGCCACCGGAGAGGTGAGAACCATGACCGACGAGGCCTATACGTCCCACAATACCAACCGGCTGGATGTTGAGGGCACCGTAAAGAAAATCATGACCGCCGAGTATGTACGTGAAGAACTCGACGGCATCCGCCACATCTAAAGGAGGGCAAGATGATTTATAGGTTCCCGTTGCGTGACGTCAAAGACATGCTGCTCAATCAAATCAGTAATAACTTTTTTAAGTCAATTGATGACGAGCGCCTGATTACCAAGCATATGGAGCGAACGCTCGAGAGGTTAGAGCGCAACATCTCCGCTAACGATAATAAGTATTATTGGAATCTCAACGCGGCAGGGGAACGTGAGGCTTACTTCGATCCTCTGCATACTTGTCAGTGGATGCTGTTCCTATACCTGACGGCTAATACCATTTTCCGTGAGGAAAAGGATAATCCTGAGGCTGCACGTGTTGTATGCGACAAGATTTATGGCCAAATGAAAACGGTTTCTGGTTGCGACCTGTATTACGAGGTGGACATGCCTGAAACCTTTACTTTTGACCATCCGACTGGTTCCTTTATGGGGCGCGCTACCTACGGAGAGGGATTCTCGTTCACGCAGGGTTGTACGGTCGGCAACCTTAACGAGGTTTACCCGGTTATCGGGCGTGATGTGCAGATGTGCGCTGGCAGTAAGGTGCTGGGTAATTCCCATATTGGCGACGGCTGCCTGATAGGAGAGGGCGCCGTTGTAAGGGACGAGGATGTGCCCGCCGGGTCCGTTGTTTACGGCAAAACTCCAAATTTAAAGATTTCGATCAGAAACTAATAGTACCGTTCAACAGGAGGTTTGATATGAAGGAACTCGCGATTAACGGTGGAGAACCCACTAGTCTCAAGGTTTTAGGTTACGGTCACCAGGATATTAATGAGGACGACATTAAGGCAGTGGAAGATTGCCTGCGCGGTGACTACTTGACCTGCGGTCCCGCGACCGAAGCCTTCGAAGAGTCTATTAAGGCTGCCACAGGGGCTAAATTTGTAACTGCCGTGGCTAACGGCACTGCGGCTCTGCACGTAGCATGTCTTGCCGCAGGCATTAAACCCGGTGATGAAGTGATTGTATCTCCTATCACTTTCGCCGCGTCGGCTAATTGCGTGCGCTACTGTGGTGCTACGCCTGTGTTTGCGGATATTAATCCGAAGACCTGGAATATCGATCCAGATTCAATCCGTGAGAAGCTTTCCGCCAAAACGAAAGCAATTGTGGCTGTAGACTTTGGCGGTGTTCACGTTGCTTCTGATGAGATTCGCAAGATTTGCGATGAGAGCGGCCTGACCTTCATTGAGGATGCAGCCCATGCAATGGGAACGTTCCACAATGGCCGTGCGGTGGGCGCTATCGCCGATATCACAACTTTTAGCTTCCATCCGGTAAAGACCATCACCACTGGTGAAGGCGGTGCCGTAGCAACGAATGATCCCGAGCTGGGTAAGATGATCGAGCTTTACGCCAAGCACGGCATTACGCGCAACCACGATATGATGCGAGAGACGGACCAGGGCGGTTGGTACTATGAACAGCTGGTCCTGGGCTACAACTATCGCATTAGTGACATTGAGGCATCTCTTGGCGTAAGCCAGATGAAGCGACTCGACCAGTTCGGCTCTCGCCGCAAGGAGCTCGTTGCCTTCTATAACGAGCAGTTCTCCAAGATTCCGGAGGTACAGTTCCAAATTGATGCCTCCCCTGAAGACACCGTGCGTCACCTGTATTGTCTGAAATTTGACACGGAAGCACTTGGCGTTACCCGTCGTTGGATCTTTGATGCTTTGCGTGCTGAGAACTTGGGTGTCAATGTTCACTATCTGCCTGTATACCTATTGCCTTACTACAAGGATCTGGGCCACGGGCGCGGCGACTGTCCCAATGCCGAGGATTACTATGATCACTGCGTAACGCTTCCGCTGCACTGCGGACTCTCCAATGAGGATGCGCAACTCGTTGTTGACGCGGTTACCAAGGTCGTTGAGTGGTGCCGTGCCAATAGGGGGGCCGAGTAGTGCGCTTCGCCCTTCCCGAGAACGAGGTGCGAGGCCAACTGAATAGGCAGCTGGCCTCACTTTTTCCTATAAGCGACAAGGAGGCGGCCGCCATTGATGGCGCTTGGAGTGCGACCTTCGATAGACTCGAGGAGCGCTTCTCGCGCATCAAGAATAAGTACTACAGCCGTGATGGCGAAACGCTCTTCGACCCACTACACGGCTGCCAGTGGACGCATTTCCTCTACACTCTGTCGAATGAGATATACCATCGGGGTGGGATGCGCTCCATATCCGATAAGATCTACTCGCTAAACCGCGCACTCAGCTCCGCTGATTTGTACTACGAGGTAGAGCTTCCCGATTTCTTCACGTTTGACCACCCCCTCGGCGCCGTTATGGGCCGCGCAGACTACTCTAACTTCTTTACATTCTCCCAGGGTTGCACCGTGGGAAACAACCATGGCGCATACCCGAGGTTCGGGGAGCGAGTATTCATGCTAAGTAACAGTAAAGTGATTGGCGACTGCGCGGTGGGCAACAACGTAGTCATCGCGGCCAATGCCTACGTCAAAGACCAGGACATTCCGAGCAACTCTCTTGTGTTCGGGGAGAGCCCAAACCTAATAATCAAGGAGAGCCACAAGGCGACTGTGGATGCCCATGCGGAAGGGGTGTTCGTGTATGAATAGCGTCTGTATTATCACTGCCCGTGGCGGCTCGAAGCGGATCCCTCGCAAGAACGTGCGTGAGTTCTGCGGCAAGCCAATGCTGGCGTACTCGGTGGAGACTGCGGTCGCTAGCGGCATCTTCGACGTCGTGATGGTCTCGACCGACGATGACGAAATCGCAGACGTAGCGAGGGAATACGGGGCCGAGGTGCCCTTCATGCGCAGCGAGGCCACGAGCAATGACTTCGCCACGACTGCCGATGTACTGTGCGAGGTGCTCTCCGAGTACGACAAACGCGGTACTAAGTTCGACACCATGTGCTGTCTTTACCCGACGGCGCCCTTCGTCCAGGTCTCTGAGCTCAAGGAGGCCTCCGGGATGATCGAGGCGGGGGCGTCCTCTGTTATCCCCGTCACTTCGTTCGACTTCCCGCCTCTGCGCGGCTTCAGGGTGGCGGAGGACGGCTCGCTCGAGTATGCCTTCCCCGAGTACGCTCAGACCCGCAGTCAAGACCTCCCCGAGATGGTCCATGACTGCGGGAGGTTTTACTTCGCGAAGGTCGCGTCGTTCCTCGAGAGCGGCAGCTTCATCACCGACAAGACTAAATCTTTGCGCATACCCAGCAGGCTCGTACAGGACATCGACACTCCCGAGGACTGGGAGATGGCCGAGCAGAAATACAGGGCCATGGCCCAGGAGGACTGACAATGAGATTATTTGAGACCATCGAGCGCGGCGACGTCTACTTTATCGCCGAGATGAGTGGCAACCATGGCGGGAGCGTCGACAAAGCGATGGAAATCGTTCGCTCAGCCGCTGAGGCAGGCGCAGATTGCCTGAAGCTTCAGACCTACACCGCCGATACCATTACCATCGACTGCGATTCTCCCGACTTCCAGACGACGCCGGGCGGGCTGTGGGAGGGAAGAACGCTCTACGACCTCTATGCGGAGGCACACACACCCTGGGAATGGCAAGCCGAGATCAAAGAGGAGTGCGAGCGCCTGGGCATGGACTTTCTGTCCTCCGTCTTCGATCCGACCTCCGTTGACTTCCTCGAGTCCATCGGCTGCGAGATGTACAAGATTGCTTCGCCCGAGCTAGTCGACGTGCCACTTATCCGTTACACCGCCTCAAAGGGCAAGCCTATGGTCATTTCCTGCGGGATGGGTACCGCGGACGAAATCGCCGACGCCGTTAACGCTTGCCGCTCTGTAGGCAACGACCGCATCGTGCTGCTGAAGTGCACGAGCGAGTACCCCGCCGTCTACGAGGACATGAACATCGCCACCATGACCGATATGCGTGACCGGTTCGGCTGCGCCGTTGGCCTTTCCGACCACTCCATGGGCTGGGGCGTCGATGTGGCCGCAGCCACGCTGGGGGCGAGCGTCATAGAGAAGCACTACTGCATCTCCCGCGAGCAGAAGACTGTGGACTCGGAGTTCTCCATGGAGCCCGCCGAGTTCAAGGCAATGATTCGCGACGTTCGACGCGCGAAGGCATCCATCGGCCACGTCACCTATGAGCGCACCAAAAAGGAGGAGAAGGGTCTTCCCGGCCGCCGCTCCCTCTACGCTGTTAAGGACATCGCGTGCGGTGAGGCTTTCACCAACGAGAACGTGCGGAGCATCAGGCCCGCCTATGGAGTGGCGCCCAAACACCTGGACGAGCTGCTCGGCAACACAGCGCAGCGCGACATTAAGTTCGGCGAGCCTATCACCCAGGCCGATCTGGAGAGCCTGTAGCGGGCCGGCTGAGGGAAAGGAGAACGGTTTGACCAGGAGATGCCTTGTCATAGGCGCCTCGAGTTTCATTGGTGCCTATGTTGTGGATGCGTTGCTCGATGCTGGATACAAAGTTGTCGGCACGGGCAGGAACCGGCGATTCGCTGACTACTACCGAAAGCTTGGCGTCGAGTACATTCCCCTCGACCTCGATGACCCATCAGGCCTTGGTGCCCTTCCCGCTGACTTTGATTTCGTCGCTCACTTAGCGGGGAGACTGCCGGCGAACTCGGCCTTCGACCTTTCCACTGAGGACGACGCTGCCGACTATATCAGGACGAACGCCCTGGGCACCGCCTTCCTTCTCGAATGGGCGCGCAAGAACGACGTGCGCCGCATCGTTTCCACCACGTCCTATGCAGATGTCCAGAACAGCTGGAGCGCGTCGGAACCCGTGAGAGAGGATTGGCCGCGGGACTTTAGGCTGAGCGGCGACCATGCCGCCTACGTCATCTCGAAGAATGCCTCTGCGGATTTGCTTTTCTACTACAACGAGCAGTACGGCATGAGAAACTGTGTCTTCAGGCTCCCTCCAGTTTACGGCTGCGGCCCCCACGGCTCGCTCAGAATCAACGGCACAGTCAAGAAGTCCGGCATAGGCCTTTTCGTCGATAAGGCGAAGGCAGGTGAGGACATAATCGTATTCGGCGATGCCGACGCAGCGGTCAGAGATATTGTCTACGTCAAGGATGTCGCGCAAGCGTTTCTAAAAGCGGGGGAGAGCGAGTCCGCCTCCGGCCTATACAACATCGGCTCGGGGTGTGCGGTTTCCCTCCGCGAGCAGGCGGAGGCGATAGCCGACGTTTTTTCGGGAGTCGCTGGCACCTCCGAGGTCTGCATTGACGAAACAAGGCCGAACGGCATCCAACCCTACTCGTTCGACATCTCTCGCGCGGCGTTCGATTTCGGCTATGCTCCTGAGTTTGCTGATTTCCGCGACTTGATGGCCGACTGGAAGGCTGAGGAGGAGCGTGGTGTGATGCCTGCGCTGTTCGACATTAACCCGGATACCGAACGGGGGGGGGTCTCCTAGCCTAAGGTTCGTACCGGGCACCCTCTCCTTTCGCCCTCGCTGCTTTGATAGGGCGGCGTGATGTGTATGAACTACTGCATCCCGCCCTCCTCCGGCCGAGTCTCGCTCCGGCGATTCGTCTCCGATGACATCACGAGGACCTACGATTGGGTATCGAATCCCTGGTACACGGGCGATTTTGCCGGGTCGGCAACGCCGACCCCCGAGGCGCACCGCAAGTACTTCGAGAACGTCCTAGCGGATCACGAGCAGGTTTTCTTCGCGGTCTGTGTAGGCGGGCTCCATATCGGTAATGCCGGCCTGAAGTACTTCGATGGTGATTCCTGCGAATGCTGGTACTACATTGGGAACGAGTCGCAGCGCGGCAAGGGCTACGCTAACGAAATCGTCAGCCTACTCTGCCGCGTCGCGTTCTCTATCGAGGGTGTGGCCCGCGTCAAAGCCCGCGTGCTTACGACGAACCCCAAGAGCTCAAAGGCCCTTCTCTCGAACGGGTTCGACGAGTGCGGGATGATCGCCGACGAGAAGAACCGGAATTTCATAATGTACGAAAAACGAAAATGGCAAGAAGAAAATGGGGAACACTTCACATAGAAAAGTCTTCATACGCACCGATGCTAACCCGGTGATTGCTGGAGGCCACGTCATGCGGTGCCTTTCCGTGGCTGACGCGCTCACGAGCCTAGGTGCTGACGTCTCGTTCATCCTCTCGGACAGCAATTCCGTCGAGCTCATCGAGTCCCGGGGCTTCGCGACGGTCGTACTCGATTCTGATTGGAGACATATCGAGGATGGGACCGACGATCTTTGTCGCATATGCGACGGTGCCGAGATTCCAATAGTTCTTGTTGACACTTACTCGGTGACCAGAGAATACGTCGATTGTCTCGCTCAACACGCCAAGATCTGCTATCTCGGCAGCAAGGGCGGGGATCTCGGTAATCTTTCTCTTCTTGCAAATTACTCGACTTGCATCGATGAGGCATTCTATGAGGAGATATATGGTAATCGTGGGACGAAACTCCTTTTCGGACCCAAATACGCACCGCTGAGGCCCTGCTTCGCCGAAGCCTATCGCGAATGCAGCGCCAAGATTGAGCGCGTTCTCGTAACCACGGGAAACACAGATCCCCAGGGCTTTATCCCCGCTTTCTTGGCTTCGGCGCTCTCAGACGAGCGTCTTTCCAACGTCACCTTTACGGCGGTTGTAGGCAGAATGGTCTCTGACGATGTCACTGCGAAGGTTAATCTTATTGGATCGAGGAGTTCAAGGGTTACGGTGCTTCGCGCCGTTACTGACATGGCCGGGCTGATGAGCCAGTGTGATGCTGCTGTCTCCGCAAATGGCACGACTGTCTACGAGCTATTTGCCGCAGGGCTTCCCTCTGTAACTTTTGCTATGGTTGAGGAACAGGTGCAGAGCGCCGAGTCCCTCGCGGAACTAGGGGCTGTGGAATACTGCGGGCTCATCGGCGACGGCCCGCACACAACCGTCGCTGAAAGCATTGATCGACTCGCAAGTCTCGTCGCGTCCCGTAATAGATCCGTGGCCCTCGCAACACGCGCACACGCTCTTGTAGACGGCCACGGCGCAGATAAGATAGCTAAGGAGATACTGTCGCTATGACAAACGTAGACCAACGTAGGACCGTAGTGATGCTCGGCGGAAGTAGGCTGCAGGTTCCCGCCATCGAGGCGGCGAAGAGGCTTGGATTCCGCGTCGTATGTGCCGATTATGATCCTGATGCCGTGGGCTTTAAAGTGGCAGACTCCCCCTCGCTCACGAGTACCCTCGACGTCGAAGCCGTGGAAGCGCTCGCCCGCGAGGAGCAAGCAGACTTCGTGATTACATCCACGAGTGACGCTCCCGTGAGGGTGGCTGCCCTCGTCTCCGAGAGGCTTGGGCTTCCCACCGGCATATCGTCAGCTGATGCAGTGTGCGCCACGCAAAAGGATGCCATGCGGAGAAGGCTCGCCGAACACGGCGTGCCCATGCCCGAGTTCGAAGTGTGCAACAACGCTGAGGAGTTCGGACGCGCCCTGGAGCGCTTCGGTTACGACTGCATCGCGAAACCCGCAGACTCCGCCGCTAGCCGCGGCGTGAAGCTCATTACTCCCGAGGACCGCGGGACGTCAGCCACTGAGCTCTTCGACCTCTTCCGCAGCTTTTCCCGAAAGGGAACTGTAATGGTCGAGCAGCGCGTCACCGGTCGTGAGGTGAGCGTGGAAGGCATGACGGTCGATGGCAAGACGACCATTCTAACCATCACCGATAAGCTAACAACTGAGCCGCCTTTCTTTGTCGAGCTTGGCCATTCTGAGCCCTCAAGACTTCCAATCGAGGCTCAAGAAGCCATTCGCGAAGTTGCGAAAAAGACCATCGATGCCATCGGCATCGTGACTGGACCTTCGCATACGGAGATCATGCTCACCGACGAGGGTCCGAAGGTTATCGAGATGGCTGCACGACTTGGAGGCGATTTTATTACTTCCAAACTCGTACCACTGTCGACCGGTCTCGATTTTGTTGAGGGAACCGTGGCAGCAGCTCTTGGACTGCCGTTTGACTTTGAGGTAAAAGCGCATCGTGGGTCAGCAATTCGCTTTATCACTGCGGATCATGCCGGAACGATATCCTCCATTGATGTGCCGGATAATCTCTGCCACACTGAAGGCGTTGAGGAAATCGAGCTATACCTTAAGCCCGGAGATTCTATTGAGACACCGCACTCAAGTAATGACCGAATCGGACATGTCGTATGCAGCGGTGACAACGCCGATGAAGCTGCGGCACGAGCTGAATGGGCTCTTGGGCAGATTAAGGTAAACCTGAGCTAGCGCATTTTGGGATTGGTGTTACGAAAGTATTATGGATGTATCGATTATTGCGCCATATATCGTTTCGATAATTGCTGCGATAATTTCCGGCTTCAGCTCTTATTTGGTAGCCCACAACAAATCCGCTTCGGAAATTCGAACGCTCAAGGAATCAAATGAGCATGAAATCGAAAAGCTCATGAAGCAGCACGAAGTTGATTTGGACAACTTAAAGGAGACCCATAAGCTTGAGATGGAGAAACTCGAAGCGGAGCATAGATATTCCCTCGAGCTGGCGAACTCCAACGCGCAGAATGAAATGACCAAGCAGCTGATGGGTTCCCTTGTCGGAAATTTGATGGCAGCACCACAAATGCAAGATCTCTTTGCAAGCGCGTTGGCTGATTCAATTAAGAAGGGTAAACAAGAGTAGCAACTAAAACGATAGGACATTTATCGTCTCAATAGTTAATGCTTGCATTTTTGAGGACGGACCGCTTTGTTACTAGCTAACAAAGCGGTCCGTCCTTATTTGTACAGCTTCCAAGATCGCAGAAGAACGACTGTATGACGTCGAGTTGTACCTTCGGGACGATGATGTCGTCCTGGTAACATACTCGGAAGATTCGAACGAGGACGGCGGACTCCATTTCCAAGGGTTTTGCTTTGACATTGGGGGTGTTCGAGATGTCGCCCAGCTCTACATTGACGCCCTTTACGAGCTCGATCGTTACGTATCGAGATTGAGGAACAAGGACTTCGAGTGAGGCGTTCGCCGTAATCTTGTGGTCGCTCTCGTCGAGGTTTATCCAGCTTTTGATTTCGCCCGATGAATTATCTTGCCGCTCACGCAGATTTGCCGATTCGGCGATTGGTGAGGGGTTATCAAGACGTCGCTTTGGGCATTGTTTATAGAATAAGGATGACAGCACGATTTCGAGGATGTTCGCGGGAGATACGAGGGGATTTTGTAATTCTCTTTTATAGCCTTTGCATCAGATTTAGAATCGGCTGGTTAATTCAGATTCGCGCAATCAGCGAGGTTAATTGGAGGTGTTCGTGGTCAAGAACTTCTTTGTCACTTGTGGAGTATGTGGATGCGTGCATCGTGTGCGCGTCCAGGCTGGATTTGTTAATGACTATCCGGTTAGATACTTGTGTCCGCAGTGCCGGAACCGCATCGACGGAGCGGTTCACCTTGACCCGAGCTGCGCTTTGATTGATTTTAATCTCGACCCTGGCACGGTAGCCTCCATGGGTGGAGATTTAGATTGCGCCCGAGTTATGGTGGAGTTATCTGGTGAGCTTCCGTCATTTAAATTATCTGTAGAAAATTGTGCCTGCATGACAAGCCCCTTTATCAGAGCCTCTGGGCTGATTCCGTTTGATGAACTCAGCGAGTACGTGGGCGATATGGTTTATTGTCTTCATTATTACCGCGAAGACTGGCCTACCCTGAGGACCGCTCTTCAACTGTATTGCGATGGGCATGACGATTATGCGGATAAGGTTCTTTCGGAATTCGAGCGCAAACTGTTAGGCGAGGACAATCGACACTTTTCCTTGCTGAGCCGAATCGCGAGAATGTCTTGGCTCGGTCTCCCCATGATTGCAGGGAGCGACGCGCATGAGCGCGCTGTTGAATGCGAAAAACTCGTTTCTGGTCTAGAGGCAGAGGCGCTTTCCGGCCTAGCAGGTTACTACCTTAAAACCAATATGACTGCCAAGTCGCTGCTTGCTGAAATCAACGAAGTTCTTGATTCCGTAGCCGAATCTTATCCGGTTCTCCTCAACGGTTTTACTTTTCTTATGGCGGGAGACGCCTATGACTTGGAAAAGTACGGTACGTTCTGCTGCACTCCTAGTGATATTGAGAAGCTTTATTGTCGGGAATATGAGCTTATTGGCAGCCTGCTTGTTCTGTTTATCGGGCTCGACAACATCGAATGTAACGGGGCGTTCGATGTCATGCCCAAAGGCGTAGACCTAGGTGCAAAGTCGTTCGACAAACTTTCTGTAGCCCCTAAGGCAAAGCGATTCAACGCTGTCGGTACGGGCTCATTTACTGGCCTTATCAAGCAGTGTTGGAATCCCGTTCTGCGCAATGCATTTAGTCATAATCGGACGGATTTCGACTGCGCGACTCAAGTCATTCGCACTTTGCGTGAGGATGGGACCAACGATTCTCGAGGTAACACCTATTTGCTTGAAATGGTTCGCGATTGCATTTTGATGGCTCGGGAAATTATGGTATTTCGTAGTGTCTTATTCCATTTCATTGGAAGTGGGCTGTGGTAACGATTGGGCTTAACGCTGATGTGCATGCACGACGTAAATCGTGGTGCACATGTGCGTCAATCATCGAGCTGTGGGTGTGAAAGCGATATGCCAGCGACGGTCATCTCTGGCCATCTCCGCGTTTGCACTCGCAAGGCAAGGATTAAGGTGTGCCGCCTTAATTGGCATTGGCGCGTCGACGATCGCGTCTATAAATTTTGATGAACAGTGATATGGACTCATTGTTATAGCTAGGAGCCAAACATGGAAGCACCCGCCGTTCTCTATCATTATGCAAGCCTAGATACGCTGGCCTTGATTCTGCATAATCGAACTATCAGGTTCAGCCGGTTAGATAAGGTTGACGACCCACAAGAACAGCGTTCAGCAGACTCTCAAAATCTTGGAAAAATGAAGCTCGTCAGTTGTTGGACCTCTTCTGATGAGGAAAGCATCCCCATGTGGCGCGAGTATGCTGGAGCTGAATGTGGAGTAAGAATCCAAATGAAGAGTCATCCGTTTAAGCGGTACTCTGTGTCTACCGAAAGTCTAAGTAAGCTATCTAGTGACGCAGTTTTGAATACTCCTGGTGGCAAGTTTGATGGACTTCAATTGCCGCTCGAAGACTTTTGGGATAAAAAATATCATTTTAAAGAAATGGCCCGAAGCGTTGAGATGCTTCATGAAGTCCAGTATACGAACGATAAGTCGCTTCTGTTTCCAAAGTTGATCCATAACTGCGAAAACGGCTGGATAGAAGCCGATTTAAACACACTTGGGATTCACAAAGCTACTGCCTGGTCATACCAAAACGAATGGCGATATGTTTTGACGGCAGTTCCTGTGGGCATCGCCTCTGTAATCAAGGGTGATGTTGAAGCAGTTAAGAGGGCCACTGAGGTCATACTTGATAGATGCGATCCCGAAATTCCTTCCTTTTACGATTTGATTATCTCAGACGAAGCATTTTCTTCGATGAAGATCGTCGCTTCCCCAAAGATGACGCCGGGGAACCGATTAATTTTGGATGCGTTGGTGCAGAAATGCGCACCGGGCATTGAGGTTACAGAGAGTGCGATTGAGCTTTCTTAAATAGACGGTAACGTGAAGCCGGAAGTCCCCATGTGTTGCCCCTGCGACTTCATGGTGGGGGAGCCGATACTCTTCTAGCCCCTTTCTTCTCATGCAATGCGTAAAAGTCAGATCGTGCTCTGGGTTACTTCAGTAGTACTTACTGATAAGTACCTATCTGCTGTAGGGGGGCTTTCGGAAAACTGAGTATTTGCTCGCTTGAGTGCTGCTGATTATCGCGAAACGGAACCGCTGAGAATGCAAGTGGGCACTGGGGGCCCGCGTCGGCCCCGGAGCCGTTTTATTGCTAGCGGTTCACCCCGCGGCGCTGCCGCATGTTCGCCTCGCCCATGTCGACCCAGACCGCTTTGTGCGTGATCCTGTCCATGGTCGCGTCCGCGTGGACCCCGCCGACGAGCCTCGGGTGCCAGTCCTTCTTCTTGAACTGGGTGCAGAGGACGGTCGATGTTGCCGTACCTCAGCTCCATCCGCATTGGCCTGAACTCAATCTGGAAGCCGAATCAGAGAATCATGAATGCGGAGCGATAATCATGGCATTGTAAATTGATTTTTAGTAGCGGAGGAGACAATGAACTTAACAAATCTACCTGAGTACATCTCAGCGATTGTGGCAATCATCGCATTGCTCATTTCTTGTTACCAAGCTCGTCTCAGTAATAAACAGTCTCTATTCAATCGACGTTTAAATATATGGATAACCGTCGATAAACTCATAAGTGTTTACACAAAAAACGCGAAGAACTTGGAACATGATGACGAACCGCAAATGGCTATCGACCTACTATTTGTATGGCTGACTAACACCACGTACCTGCAATCAATTTCAGCCTCAATTAATAAGGTGTTAGATGCCGACCTTCAACTCAAATTGCATTTAAAACTTGATGAAATGAGATCGCTCGCCATGGAGGCGAGATTTTGCTTCAAGGGAAAGAGTGGAGAGGCAATTGCCGAATTCATAGAAGCTTATCAATCCCTTTTGTTTTCAATGTATCAGTATCAGATTCTATTTACTAAGATGCTCCAGAATGCAAGGGAATATCAATGGACGCTTGAACAGTCTTCTGAAAAGTTACATGAGCCCGATCAACGGAAAGATCTCTTTGAGAAAGAAAATGCTCTTGCCGATTCATACAAGATTCTATGTCAGCAAAACATACGAGGTGCGATTCAGCACCAAATAAAACTAACGGGCTCTATATGGCGCTGAGCTAATAATTGGGTGCCTAAGACGGTCGATGCCGCATCTAATCTCAATGCTATTAGTCCATTGATCAAAAACTCTTAAGCTCTAAAGAAACGCAAGACCCGCCAGCTTTCATTGCTGCGAGTTTGAAAACGTTACCAATTAGAATAGAACCCTGTGCCGGAATTAGATTTGGAAGCTGACTCAGGTGAACTTTAAGGACGAATACATAAATAGTCAGATGTTCAGCTGGAGACATCATCCACTGCGGTACGTGGCAAGGGAGGATGAGCTCGCTTACAGTCGTCTTTATGGCTGCGTAGGACAATTGGCGGAATCCGTTAGTGGTTTAGTCTCTACGCCATCTTTCAACCAGTTTTTACTTGAATCCTGTCAGCTTTTGGCTAACTCGCTAGATCTAATTCATCAAGGTTACTTCGACGCTGCCTTTTATTCAGTTAGACAAGCTGGAGAGATCATCCTTGTCGGTACGTTGTTTTCGAATCTAGAAGAATCTGAGCGCAAGGCTAAATATGAGAAATGGGTCTCGCTCGACAGGTTCCCCTCATTTAATGAACTGTCCAAAATGCTGCGTTCAAAAGATATTGAATATCGAGACCTTCTTGAACAAATGCCCGAAATTGATGAGCTAATCAGCAAGCTCAATAAGAGGGCGAACAAGTATATTCACAAACAAGGCCACGAATCCTTTTATACCAAGCCTTACGAGGTGGTTCCCGAAAGCGCGAAGCATATTCGAGAGGATTTCACCGATTATTTCACGACTACTGTAAAGGTCTGTGCAATTTTTCGACTTGCCGTCGATCCTTTCCCCATATTACTGAGCGATCCCGAATGCGAATACAGATTCCCTGATTGTATGACAATCGAATTCGGACAATACTTTATTGATAATTGTTTGGGAAGCGATTTTGTTGAGCATTACATCAAGACGGATTTCTACCGCAATTGGGTGAATGCGATTAAGTCAACATTTCCTCAGTTGAAGGAGGCAACATATTATGTCTCAAACCTGCACTATATTGATTTGTCTAACATCAAAGACATTCTTGATGAGCTAGATAAGTTAACGTTATACGAGGCAACTGCTGTTTTATTCACTGCACTATTCTCAGAGAAACTAATTGCCATTCATATAACTGGCATGCTTGATGCATTTAGCAACTCGGCTAGACCGTCAGGCGGTCTGTACCTTTCAGATATGGGTGACTACGCGAGACAACTTGGCGGAGTCAACGTTCCGCTCGCGGACATCTGCCGTCTTGCTAGTTTTGATACATCGCATGAGTTCTCTCCCGTTAGTTCATTCATTACCTCTTTTCCTATTGCGTCAGATTATGTTTGCGTTGAGACCGATAAGCATCTTGACGACAATGAAGTCGAGCTAGGCCAAAATGCGGCAGAAGAGCTTGATTGGATTTGGAGCCGGATCAAAACAGGCCAATGTGCCATGTTTGAATTAAAGGAAACGGAACTGTTCAAGCGAATCAAACAAAGCTTGCAAGCAGAATGTCATCGCGTCTAGGCCGGCAAGAAAAAACTGATCGTGAGTACGTGCCATCCGACCCACCTATCGAGCTTCTTGGTGAGCTGGTTTGATTCGACGCGGATATTTGTCTTTACAATGTCTTATCCTCAAGTAATGACACCTGCCGTTAACTAACAAATCCAATAGTGGGAAACGAGTAATGCATGTTTGAATTAAACGCAAAGCAGGAGATGGCGCTATCTATTGTTTGGATGCGTCAGGACCAACTTCCGCTTGATCTGACAGACTTGGAAATCACGAAGCATCTCTTGGCGCTTCGCGATAGCGGAATGATATCTATGCAAACCGATATGTCCGATGCAATGGCATATGTTGAAGCACTGCGCCCTTCTGGACGCGAGCACTATAGTCGGACGCGCCAAGCCAGAAGAAGATTTAAGTGTATAAGCGATGGCGCAGACGAGCTTCTCAATATTTTGTGCTGCGACGATAATGCTAAAGCCCATCAGGGGCCTTCATATGTAAGAAATCGAGTCGAAGATTATCGCGAATTGTCTCGTAATAGCCTATTGCGAGTTAAATGGTCAAGCAATATCCCTTATTTAGTTTCAATTACCGACGACGGGTGGAATTACTTCGAAGGATGGTTTCTGGACCAGGAGGTTCCAATGAATATCAATGTAAACCCTGTAATCACCAATAACGTCTCAAATAGCCCGAGCATTTCTTCGACATCAACCTCGTCATCTATCTCCTCGTCGACTATGAATTCTGCTCTTGCCATTCAGATGGTGCTTGAGCTTGAACTTAATGAAGAAGACAGGAATGTGGTCCTTGGCGCAATCGCTGAACTAGATAAATCCTCTAAAAGGGATGATAAGAAGGACTTTCTCGAAAAGGTAGAAAGGCTTTCGACTATCGCAAAGAACGTTGGCTCGTTGGCGTCGATTGTAATCCCGTTGCTGGAAGTGGCGGTAAGGCAATTCCTCGGCAACTAAGGCAACTTACGCAAAATCAACCCGGATCAAGTCCTTTGGTGTAGTTTTTTGAGCTTTCAATGAACGGCTGATTGAGGGTCAGCTCCTTCCTTTCACCGACTGGCAAAACGATTTACGCCTAATTTCCGGGTTCGTTTCCAGGTAATTCGTTTGCCACTCGCCCGATCTCGCTAAACTAATAGCTGCTGCTACCAGGGCATTTTCTGGTGCACATTCTATTGGCTCTGCGAAGATCGGAGCGGGTATGTTTGCTGCCGAGTCCTACACCAGCCGTCATTACATTGCGATTGTTGCCATGGCCTGCCTATGCGTTTTGCTGGGCGGGCCATCTTATGCCGCGGGCGCGGAGAGCCTCATCATCGCGGGCGCGACGTACTACGAGCCGGGCGTGTCGGGCCCCGGCTGGGCCTGGACCGATGCCGACCACCTGGAGCTCAACGGCTACGCGGGCGAGGCCATCGGCGCCGAGGGCGACCTGGTGCTGACGCTTGCCGGGCAAAACTCCGTGACGGAGTCGCATGTGCCCGATGCGGACATCACGCTGTGCGGCATGGAGGTGTGGGGCAACCTGACGCTCCGCGGCACCGGGACTCTGACGGCGACGGGCTCGCAGTGCGGGATCCACGCCTCGCAGGCGCTCGTGGTGGACGGATGCACCGTCGATGCCCGGGCGGGCGGGGCCGATATTACGGAAGAGGCGGTCGCCGGCGTGATCGCAGGCGACATGGCCGTGCGCGGCGGCGGGCGCGTCTTTGCCGCGGGCGCCGGGTCCGGAGCGGGCGTGCGCGCCTACGGCGTGTTTCTGCAGGATGCGGGCCTTGGCACTGGTGCGGCCGGCTGTCGGCTTTCCGTCGACGCCTCGTGGCTTGATGCGGCCGGTACCGACGGCGGCGTTGCTTGCCTGGGCGGGTCGCTTGTGTCCGCTCGGTTTGTGACGCCTGCCGGTGGGGCCTTTGGTGCTAGCGGCGTGGTGGATGCCTCCGGTGCGGTGGCACCGCATGTGGTGGTTGAGCCCGAGGGCGCCACGGACCCGGCAGGGGAGACCGGCAGGGGCGAGGTACCGGGCGATGGCGCGGGCAAGTCTCCCGCCGATGCTAACCCCGCCGCCGGAGAGCCCACCACGGGCCCCACGGCAAATCCCACGCTGAAACCCGCGTCCGCGCCAACCAAAACAACAACGACAGTAACCAAGACCACGGTGTCCACGTCCTCCAAGCCCAAGGCTGCCACCGCAACAACTGCGGCACTCCCCAAGACCGGCGACAGCAACTGGATCGCTGCATCTTTATCGTTATTCCTGCTGGGGTTGGTGCTTTTTGGTGCCACATATCGCTGCTGAGACTGCGCGACGCACCTAGCTGCAATACAAGACCTCTGTTGAAGCTTTAAGGGCAACATTTCCGGATAGGGAGCGTTGCCTTTTTCGTGCATTCAATGTATTACGTGCCATACCACTTAAATGACTATGTAATTACTTGTAATTACATAGTCTACTATTGTATATGCAGTATAATAAGGTTGCACTCACGCGATTGGAAGGTCTAAAAATGGCAAGCTCAACATTAACCATCAGGGTTGACGACGACCTCAAACGCGAGGCGGCGGAAGTTGCTGATTACTATGGACTTGATTTGTCGTCCGTGACTCGCGCTTTCTTCAAGCAAATGGTCAACACCCATCGCATCCCGTTGACTTTTGCCCCTGAGGAGCCCAGTGCCGAAAGCCTTGAGGCCATTCGCGAGGGGGACGCTTTTCTTGCATCTGGCAAAAAAGGACGGTTTGACAATGGCGCCGATCTGATCGCTGCTGCGATGGCACAATGAGCACGTTAGCCGCAGAGTTCTCTGCAGCCTTCTCCCGAGATTTAAAGAAAAAAGCAAAGCGCCGTAAATGGGATTTATCTGAGCTTCAAAAGCTAATTGACCTGGTGCTACAGAATACACCTGAGTCAATGGACATATTAAAGCGACGTCATAATATGCACCGGCTAGGCGGCAACTGGGCAGGGCGAAACGAATGTCACGTAGCAAACTCTGGCGACTGGCTTGTTATATGGTCATCAAACGAAGAGGTAGCTTTCTTTGAACGCACCGGCAGCCATGATGAGCTGTTCCGATAATACCCTTAATATCGAAACCAGCAAAACTATCCGGATTTCAACCTAATGGCATCCAATTTGCTCAATCTTGTTGGAAATGTTGCTGCGCAATGACGATTGCCTGCCTATGCGTTTTGCTGGGCGTGCCTTCTTATGCCGCGGGCGCGGAGAGCCTCATCATCGCGGGCGCGACGTACTGTGAGCCGGGCGTGTCGGGCCCCGGCTGGATCTGGACCGATGCCGACCATCTGATGCTTAACGGCTACGCGGGCGCGGCTATCGGCGCCGGCCCCGGAGTGGGCGTGCGCGTTTATGGTGTGTGTCTGTAGGACGCAGGTCTTGGCGATGGCACGGCCGGCTGCGACTTTCCGTCGATGTCTCGTGGCTCGATGCGATCGGTGCCGATAGCGGAGCCGCGTGCACGGGCGGATTGCTTGTGTTCGCGTGGTTTGTTACGCCTGCCGGCTGCGCATGTGTTGATTGAACCCGAGGGCGCCACGACGCCGGCGGGGGAGACCGACGGGAACGACGTGCCTGACGGTGGGACGGGTGAGCCTGCCGGTTTTACCGACCCTGCTGGGGCACAACCCGGTGCGGATTCTGCGGTGAAGCCCGCGGCCTCCACGTTAAAGACGACCACGACAACGGCCAAAACGACGGTGACCGTGAACAAGGCTTTAAACTCAAAAAGTTGTAAACGAGGTAGCAATGCTTTTGAGCAATGTTCAGCTAGATGACGGCACTCAGCTTGCCTACTCAGAAAAACGAGATGACGGGACCGTTCGCGTAGCCGTCGAGCGTCCGGTTGGCCCTAGCTTTGACCATGCGGAATGCTTCTTGCCTGCGGTTAATTGGTTCAATGTCGAAGGTTTTTCTACTGACGATCTAGATTTTTTGACCGAGTTCGTTAGATCAAACGCCCCATTTATCTTCGAGCTTGCAGAACGGCAAAAAGCCGGATCGGCGGTATCCGCGCTGGCCCCCTGACGCTCTACTGTTGAACGGAAAATATCCCATGATTTCGCCTTCCGACATATCCACCGTCGCCTCCCGCGTGCTGGCTCAATACGACGTCAGCGAAGCATTTTTATTTGGCTCGTTTGCTCGAGGCGAGCAAAGGCCCGATAGCGATATTGACTTGCGCCTAGTCTGCGGCAACACCATGACGTTCGGCGCGCTTTACGAACTCTCCCATGAGCTCGAGAAGGTACTTAGACGATAGGTTGATATCGTCACCAACCCACCAGAGCACACGCGCCGCCCTTCCGCAAAAGTATCGAGCAAGATGAGGTGCGCATCTATTAAGTAACATGTGCGGGACGATGAGTTTACGAATACCATCCTGCTACCTGATCCTCCCGATGTACTCAACGTTGAGAGCCTAAAGGCCATCCGCGATGGGGATGCGTTAATAGCCACGGGAAAGCCCAGCCGGTCTAACGCCAAAATAGCTCGCCACCCAATCGAGGGTTTACTTCGCGTTATACAGCTCTACGAGCAGATCCGACTCGACCTACGCCGTACCTCGGTCTCTTCGGCATTGGCGCTCGCAAAGACCCTAAACTGCGTCATCGAAGACCCTGTCAGGCAACCGGTTACTCTGGAGTACGATTCGAACCCCGTTCATCCGAAACAATCAATAGTAAGAATATTGCTGTTTAACTTTCCTTTACGTACGTATTTAAATGAAACTATAATACGTATTAGAGAAAGATTTTAAAGGAGGTTGCTATGGTTGCCGTGATAGACAAGAAACTCGTTTTCGGACGTGAACAGGTGCTAACTTCGACGCAGGCAAGCAAAAATTTTGGCGAAGCGAGACGTCGCGCTCGAAGAGAGCCGCAATTTGTCTCAGACAGGAACGATGGCATCGATACTGTTATCGTTGGCTTCGACGAGTTCGAAGCGATGGCGGTCGAACTCGAACAGCTCCGAGAGGAGCGCCTGCACGCTATAGCCGCTGCAAGGCTCGCGCAGGGCGACACTGATTCGAATCGCAAGGGCATTCCGTTCTCCGATACCGTGGGACGTGAGAGGTTCGAGGCCATGCTAGAAGCCGAGGCGACCGATCCCATTTCCGACGAGGAGCTGTTCGAGTGAGTGTGGCTAGGTTTAAGGTTGAGTTTTACGACAAGACTGCCGAAAAAGAGTATCTGTCACTCGATGGCTCGGTTCGCGCTATGGTGGACAAAGGCATTGCGCGTCTTGCACTTCGGGCCGATGAAATTGGCAAGCCGCTTTCGGGTCTTCTTGCAGGTTGTAGGGAACTTAAGTTTCGCACTGATGGCATTCGCGTAATTTATTGCATCCGCGATGGGCACGTCGAAGTAGTTCAAATCATCGCAATAGGTGCAAGGGACAAGGGCAAGGTTTTCGACCTGGCATCTAGACGCTTGGACAGCGATGATTGATTGCCTCAAGAATATCAATTTAGGTTGCATGGTCGAAATGCCCGGGTTAAACGCTCGGATTCAGTCAGCAGATGGACGGCGTGATGAAAACGTTAAATGCAACGACATGCCCTGATAGTTGTTGCAGCAATTATCCTGAAAGCATGACTTTTGACAACTGTACAGCAGACGCAACCGACCCTATCGCGCCGAAAGCACCCCGCACTTTACCCGATGATCTGGACAGCATCGCCCTGATCGACGAGGCCATTCAGTCAAATATTGCGGACATGCCCAACGCGCTCAGGCTCTTGGAGAACTCATGATGGCGTTCGCATCGTTGGTGCTCGATGATGCTAGATTGCTCGGGGCCATGGTCGCGGCCGTCATGAGCATGCTATGCAGGCTCATGACGATCGGACGCTGTTATACGACCGACGCCGCAGGGGACCGGGCTGCGCTCAAGCTCGGACGCGTCGAGTCCGTGCTGGCGGGTGCGCAGTTCTACGGCGGCCGGATCTAGCTACTGCTGCCGCTGTGCCTGACCGTCGACAAGCCCGAGCTGGCGCCGGCCATCCACCGCGAGGACGGTTTCTACGCGCACGCACCTGCCTCACGCTCGACATGGCCTACAACAACGCGCGACTGATCTGCCGCCCCGAGACCTCATGGATTAAGCGATAAATGCTGGTTTAACTGCGGTTTTTCCGATTGCTTTGGTTGTTTTGGCTTGGCTAGCACCCACGAATTTAAAATCGAGGGCAAAAAGTTCTTGGTAAACCACGCACGGCTATGTTAGTATCTCTTTTGCCGAAAGGCGACGGGCGATTGGCTCAGGGGTAGAGCATATCCTTCACACGGATGGGGTCACAAGTTCGAATCTTGTATCGCCCACCATCTAAAGTACAGGTCAGAGGTGTTAAGCCTCTGGCCTTTTTCTTTTTGACACCAAGGGTGATTCCAAAACGAATCGTAGTCGTATAAGGCGTCATTTTTTTCGCACCCTTTTTGCTGACGCCATTGCATTTTTTGTATAAAACGCATGCGTATTTTCATTGAATTCCCCATGTGATCCGCGCGCAAATGTGGAGACAGGGACCACATGCCCAAAGCTCCTTCCAGCGGTTTTCTATCACACGACGGTTTTTCGGCGGAACTCGGCATGCTTTTGTCAGCATTTGGTTTGCTTCCCGTACTTACCCGCATGATGCCCCGGTAGATAATCGGCCATGCCCGCAATCCGCACGGCCTACGGTCGAAACCAGGGGAGGCCACATGGACGAAATCGTCTGCGCAAACACCGCATTCCGCTACTGACGCTGCCCACCGCAGGTGCATGACCTCTACCCGCGCCTACCCAGCTCCGATGACGGCTGGCGAGCTCTATCCCAAGCCCCTTTCGTAACCGACGTCCTCAAGACCCCGATCATCGCCGTTGCTTCGCTAGGTTGTTGTAATCACCACTCGGGATTGCGCTCTACTATTCGCTGGGAAGGGGCATCGGATGCCGGCACAACAATCGACACTCATTTAGGCTTTAGTGTCACCAATCCACTTAACACGTTATTTACTATGACACGCTTTGTGTCCCAAATAGATCTCGTGCTGGCCATGTTCGAACTTTGCGGCTGGTTTTCTGTTTTCGAGCCGGCTCCCGCTGCCGAAATGCAACTAAAAATGGCGGTAGAGGAGAATCCCAATTCCAGCACGCAGGATTTGTTCGAACTTGGAGAGGGCGAAGACGAGGTTCCTTGGAAACGAGTTTATGCCCGCGCAACCGTTAAGGACCCAGATAATGATAGCCAAACGAGCAAGCGTGAAGATGGAAGAGAGGTTACGAAACTCAAAGGTACTTCTCTCTGGATGAGAAAGCCGCTCATCGAACTGAGCGACCTGCATCGTTTCGCCGACAAGGTCAAAAGTCAAATGTGGGGAAAGCAGTTTTATGATGCCGCTCAGCAGGTTATCGGCATTGCTGCATCACCACTCGAGGTCGCGGGGGTCCTGCTTCTAAGCCGTTCTCGACGTCTAGGTGGTTCAGGATTCAGATACGTGTACCTCAACGATTTAACCCCTCTATCCGTGGCAGCCCAAAGCATCGCAGGTCAAAAGGTTTGCTATGGCGACATCGTGATCGTAAATCCGATTCTTATGAAAGGGGCAATTATCGAAATCCAAGGTGAAGTCATTCATGGCTCAGGTGCAATACTTGACCACGATGCGGAACGCATGACTGCGTTGCAGAGCATGGGATTCGATGTATTCCTGGTGACTCACGATATGCTCAACGATTCAAAGCAGCTAGACACCATCGTCAGAAGTGTCTGCGACCGTTTAGGGATTCGCTATAAAGCCAAAACTGAGGCAATGAAGTGCGCCGAGACGAGACTGCGAGCAAATGTTTTATGCAACTGGTTGGAAATCGGAAATTAGCCGGCGACAAGGCGCTAGAACTACCTAGTTTGCCTGTTAGTGAATTAATGTCATTTCAAAACTATGCCGGATTACGGGGCTGGACCCGGGCC
>NZ_QSRC01000013.1:0-30115 GCF_003436895.1 Collinsella sp. TF09-1AT
ATGAATGTGGGAGGTGTTCGGATAAAGTTGATAATCAAGGCAATCGCGGCCACGGCCTCACTCGATTGGTCGCTCCACGGCATCGACGTCATGATGCTCATAACATAGCTATGGCCGTCGACGTCGATCAGTCCGGCATCACATGTCGAATAGCAACCGTCCTCGCTGATCCAGCCTGCCTTGTTGCGCACCAAGACCTGATCGTCCGCAATGCCATCGCGAATAAACGAGCGCGATGTTGATGCCAGAAGGCCCGACAACCACTGTGAAGTCTCGGTATCCGTGCTCAGATACTCGCTCATCTCACGCCATAACCTAGCAGAAGTGCGCGGGCAATAAGTGGGAAAATCACTCATTGGATCGAGTGCAGTATCGTAATCGATGCTAAGACCGACAATCCAATCCTCGTAGCCATCTTGATCAAACGCCGCACGTAACGCAATAAACGAATCGTTGTCCGAATTAACGACCGCGGCCTCGATTAGGTCGCGCACCGTCTGCCAGCCCATGTTATAGCCACCATAGGTGCCAAGGGAGTCATCGAGTGAAACCTGGCCCGTCTCGACCAGAGATTCGCAAATGTACAACGCATAGAGTGCCTTGTAGCTACTCGCGCCGTAAACCTCGACATCGGCGTTATACGTCACGCCCTTACCGCTCGACAAATCGTAAAACACCACGCCCACATCGCCCAATTCCTGGGCCTGATCAAGGGCATCTTGGAGTGCGGCGAGGCTCTCATCTTCCAGGGCGGGGATCTGGTCATCAACCAGTGAGAAGGTCTGCACGGTATCGCCTGAGGGAATATCGTTAAAGTCCGCCTTCGAAAGCCTCGTCTTAAGGCTCGCTGTCGACAGGGTTTGGCTTGCGGTGGCTTTAGATTCAGAGACCTTTTTGTTTTGCGTCTGCACCGTTGACGCATCTGAGTGTGCCATTCGCTCCGACGCGTAGGTTTTGGCGGTAATTCCGAGGATAATAACCGCCAACGTTAGCATCCCAACGGCGGCAATCTTCGTCACGCGGATGCGAACGTCAGCGAGGCCACGCGAAGGCGTGCCCTTCGTCTCATATCTGCTGCCATGCTGCGGCACATACTCGTCCCGCGATGCGTTGTTTCGCACGTGGTCTCCTGACTGCTACCGTTTATATACGAGCAGCATAATACCGAGCAGGCATTTCTTTCCAAAGATATTCAGCGGCGTTTAAGGTGTCTTTAAAGAAACCACAAGCGTATTTATCCAAATGGCACGATTCTGTTGCGCATCTCTGTCCAAAACGCAGTTGCGGTGAAATAGTTCCTGTTTGGGCGGCATAAGCCGAAAAACAAGAACTATTCCACCGCAACTTGACGGGGCTCTTTGGCAATCAACTTGGTGCCCGGGGGCACTCATTTAAGTCTGTCCCCAATGAGTGCCCTTGGGGGCGAAAATGGATCGCTAGCCGATGGCGTTTTTGAGTTCGGCGCGGCGCTTTTTCATGGCCGTCATGACGGCGTTGCGCAGCTCGGGCATGCGCGCGGTATCCATCTGTGGAACGCCCTCGAGCTTATAGGGAATCCCCAGCTGCTCGTATTTGACGACACCCATGGTGTGATACGGCAGCATCTCCAAGCCGACCACGTTATGCCACGGGGCGATTAAACGACCGAGCGCCTCGCACTCCTCCATCGTGTCGGTAATGCCCGGTACCACCACGTGACGGATAACGACCTTGATCCTGCGACGCGCCAGCTCATCGCCAAACGCCAGGATGCGTGCGGGATCACAACCGGTCAGCCTTTTATGCTCAGCCGGATCGGCATGCTTGATGTCGAGCAAAACCATGTCGGTCTCGTTGAGAACGGCATCGAACTTCTCGGGGTGATTGGGATCAAACGCATATCCGCAGCTATCAAGGCAGGTATGCACGCGGCCATCGGGGTTCTTGTGCATTGCACGGAACAAGTCGGCCAAAAACTCAGGCTGTAGGAGCGGCTCGCCGCCCGAAACCGTAATGCCGCCGCTGCGGTAAAACTCATGGTTACTCTGGAACTCGTCCATCAGGTGCTCGACGGTCACCATGGTGCCGCCGCTAACCGACCAGGTATCGGGATTGTGACAATACGCACAGCGCATGGGACAGCCCTGAACAAACACCACAAAGCGGATGCCGGGACCATCGACCGTTCCCATCGTCTCAATCGAATGCACGCGGCCTAGGGCAAATGCGGAATCCTCAGGACGAGCGTCCACACCCTCAAGCGTCATCTCAGCCATTCCCGCTACCTTGCCTCTCCTTGGATGCAACCAATTAAAATGCCAGAGCCATTCTAGCCCATGCGCTTGCGTTTAAACGTCTCGGGCTAGAATGGCACGTTTTAATCTATCCCCCATCACCATGGCTGGGGTCTACGTCGAGATGTCAGCCTGAAGAACGCTCGCCTGAGGCCTTTACGCCTTAAGCGTGAGCACCGCACCGAAGGCGGTCGGGCCGCAGTGGCTCGAGATGACGCCACCAACCTGAGTCCAGGTAATGTCCTTAAAGCCCAGGTCGCGCGCATAGACTTCCATGTCGTTGCGCAACTCCTCGGAAAGACCCACCGAATACGCCAGGCCAATATGCGAGTAGTCGATCTCGCCCTTCGCAACCATGTGGTCAATAAAGGCACGGGCGCACTTGAGCATAGAACCGCGGAACTTCTTGGTCGCCACGAACTTACCGCCCGTCACCTCGATGCAGGGCTTAATCTTGAGCAGATGGGCGCCTAGGAACGCGACGTTGGACAAGCGACCGCCGGCCTTAAGGAAGGCGAGATCGGTTGGGACAAAGCCCAACAGCACGCGGTCTATCACCGAATTGGTGAAGGCGAAAATTTCGTCAACGGTGGCATCGGGATGAGCCTCGATGTATTTGGCAGTCTCGACGACAACGAGCGACTGTCCTACCGAGACAAGGCGCGTGTCCATGGAGAACACGTAGTCGCGCCCCTCCGCTGCAATCTTCGAGGACTGATGCGAACAGGTCGTGGCCTCGGAATATGCAAGATGCAAAATGGTCGCGTCGGGCTGCTCGGCATGAATGCGGTCATACACGCGAGAAAAATCTGCCGGCGCGCAGCCGCTGGTCTTGGGCATGACGTCCAGCTCGTTGCAACGTGAGTAAATCTCGAGCGGATCGATCGAGCCGTCCTCGACGGTCTCGTCACCAATCGTGACATGCATAGGCACGCGCACGATGCCATAGCGCTCGCAGAGCTCTGGCGTCACGTCCGACCCGGACTCGACCACGATCACATACTTGCCCATTATCATCACGACCCATCTCGACGTTGACTCTTTAATATGTGGCGCACGTCCGCCATCCTGCTGCAGAACGGCCTCTAAGCACCAAAGAGACGCCGTCCCTTGCACACAACAAAGGACAGCGTCTCCCTGGAAAACTCCGTGCTTATCTGAGATTCTACACGGTTTATTAAGAAGTGTTACTTACTCCGCAAACGGTAGCTATACGCGATAAACGGTAGCTGCCAAGAAAGTATCTCGTGCGTCCAGTCCATCAGGAGAGTTCCGCCTAAAGGGTGACTACACAGGACCCCAGCCGGGCCGCTTTGGGTTACTTTCCAAAACATTCCGCACTGGACGCAAAGAGGCCCCGCCGCGCGAAGCGCGTAGCGGAGCCTCTTTGCATGTCCGAGGACGTTTTGGAGAGTAACCCAAAGCGGCCCGGCGATCCTGCGGGAGTTTAACCCCTTTAGAACTTGTTGTGGAAGGTACGCGAAATGACCTCGTCCTGCTGCTCCTTGGTGAGCGTGTGGAAGTTCACGGCGTAGCCGGAAACGCGGATGGTCAGCTGCGGATACTTCTCGGGGTGAGCCTGAGCGTCGAGCAGCGTCTCACGGTTAAAGACGTTGATGTTCAGGTGGTGGCCACCCTTCTCGGCGTAAGCGTCGAGCATGTGGACCAGGTTATCGGCCTGAGTCTCGGAAACTTCAGAAACCTTCATAATGTGTCTCCTTCGATTGATAGGCGCCGGCCGAAACCGGCGCGCCAATCAGTAATCGTTATTGTTAGTATAGCACTAACAATAGTTACTCGCCTAGCTGATCAAGGTCGATATCGCCAAAGAACACCTGGTCCTCCTTGCCGAGCGCACCCGGGATGATGGAGAAGGTGTTGGAGATGCCGTCCTGAGCATCGCGGAACGGGAGCTTGGAAACCGAAGACAGCGAGGCGATGGCGCCGAGGCTATCGCGCTTGTGCATGGGGTTAGCACCCGGGGCGAAGGGCTGGCCAGCCTTGCGGCCATCAGGCGTAGAACCGGTCTTCTTGCCGTACACGACGTTGGAAGTAATGGTCAGAACCGAGGTCGTGGGCACGGAGTTGCGGTAGGTGTCGTTCATGCGGATGTACTCCATGAACTGGTGCACAACGTCGTGAGCGATCTGGTCGACGCGGTCGTCGTCGTTACCGTACTTGGGGAACTCGCCCTCGGTCTCGAAGTCGACGATGATGCCATTCTCGTCACGGACGGGGTGGACCTTGGCGTACTTGATGGCAGACAGGGAGTCAGCCACGACGGAAAGGCCAGCAATGCCCGTAGCGAACCAACGGTGCACGTGCTTGTCGTGCAGAGCCATCTGGATGCGCTCGTAGCAGTACTTATCGTGCATGTAGTGAATGATGTTCAGCGAGTTGACATACACGCCAGCGAGCCACTTCATCATGTCGTTGTACTTTGCCACGACGTCGTCGTAATCGAGCGTGTCGCCCTCGACGGCGCGGTACTTGGGGCCGACCTGCTTCTTGGAGACCTCGTCAACACCGCCGTTGAGTGCGTACAGCAGGCACTTGGCCAGGTTGGCGCGGGCGCCGAAGAACTGCATCTCCTTGCCGATGCGCATGGAGGACACGCAGCAGGCAATGCCGTAGTCATCGCCGTGGTAGACGCGCATGAGGTCGTCGTTCTCGTATTGAATCGAGGAGCTGGCGACAGAAGTCTTGGCGCAGAACTTCTTGAAGTTCTCGGGCAGACGGGTCGACCACAGAACGGTCATGTTGGGCTCGGGGCTGGTGCCCATGTTCTCGAGCGTGTGCAGGTAGCGGTAGCTCATCTTGGTAACGAGCGTACGGCCGTCGACACCCATGCCGCCGATGGACTCGGTGACCCACTGCGGATCGCCGGTAAACAGGGCCTGGTACTCGGGGGTACGGGCAAACTTGACCATGCGGAGCTTCATGATGAAGTGATCCACGAACTCCTGGATCTGCTCCTCGGTGAAGGTGCCGTTGGCAAGGTCGCGCTCAGCGTAAATGTCGATGAACGTGGAGGTACGGCCGATGGACATAGCGGCACCGTTCTGCTCCTTGACGGCAGCGAGGTAGGCGAAGTACATCCACTGGATGGCCTCCTGCGTGTTGGTAGCAGGCTTGGAGATATCGAAACCATAGGTCTCGGCCATCATCTTGAGCTCGCCGAGGGCACGGATCTGCTCCTGCAGCTCCTCACGATCGCGGATGTTGTCGGCAGTCATGACCGTCGGGGTGGAAGCCTTCTGGGCCTCCTTGTCCTTGATCAGGTAGTCGACACCGTACAGGGCGACACGACGGTAGTCGCCGATGATGCGGCCGCGGCCATAGCCATCGGGCAGACCGGTGATGATGTGGGCCGAACGGCAAGCGCGCATCTCGGGGGTGTAGACATCGAAGACGCCCGCGTTGTGGGTCTTGCGCTCGAAGGTGTAGCGCTCGACAACGTTCTCGTCGATCTTGTAGCCGTGCTGGCTAGCAGCCTGGCAAGCGATGCGGATACCGCCGTTGACGTGCAACGCGCGCTTGAGCGGCTTGTCGGTCTGGAGGCCGACGATGGTCTCCTTCTCACGATGGGCGTTATCGATGTAGCCAGCGGGATGGCTCACGATACCCGTGACGGTCTTGGTGTCCATATCGAGGACGCCGCCCTGCTCGCGCTCCTTGAGCAGCAGGTCGAGAACCTCGCCCCACAGCTCCTTGGTACGCTCGGTCGGGCCGGCGAGGAACGACTCGTCGCCCTCGTAGGGGGTGTAGTTCTTCTGGATGAAGTCTCGGACGTCAACCTCTCCCGTCCAGATGCCTTCCTTGAAGCCTTCCCATGCCTCCTGCATTGTGTAACCACGCTCCTAGTTACGTATTATGCGGCGCTCTCACACCGCTGCTTATTGAATTCTTGAATATTCGACCTGCATGACCGGCTTCATTCGCCTTTCATCGCGCGTTAGCGCAGGGAAAAACGTTTATTCACCTTGGTCTTGCAACCCTAAACCCAAGATTTCACCCGTCTGTGAAGGATAACATAGCCACCCCCTTCATCAGGGCTGTTATATGTTCCTTTTTTTATACCATTAGTCCTTTTTTGACAAATCCGCAGGAAACGCACGCGTCATCAGCTACCGTTCACCGAATTGTTTGATATTTCCCCTTGCCTTTATACGTCCTTCACTCTAGCTGTTATGCCAGCTTTAGCAGGGTAAAGTGTCCTAGAGACCCTTCAGAAACTGAAGGGCGGCCACGGGATTTTCCCCGCGGCCGCCCTGTGGCGTGGCTAGTTTTTTAGCTTTGATTGCCGCTTGGCATTAAGCGGCTGAGGCGGCGCTGCCGGTCGCTGCCTTGCTGTTGCTCTGCTGGCCCTGAAAATGCTTGTAGCACCAGCTGGTGACCAGCGGGGTCAAAATGGCCGTCACGATAGCGCAGGCTGCAACCTGAGCCGTAGCCGTCGCGAGCACCGCACCGCCGTACATGGCCTCGTTGACGCTAGCCATGGCAGCAGGCGTGGCCACATTGGCTCCGGCGCAGCTGGAGATTGCCGCACCTGCGACACCGGTGCCACCGGTAAGCTTATCGACCGCAACAACGGGGACAGCGAAGACCACCGAGCAGATCACGCCGAGCAGAATGCCGGGAAGACCGCCGTTGATAAGCTGACCAAAAGTCATGGTCGAGCCCATGGCAAAGAAGACGAGCACGATGATGGCGGAAAGTGCCGGTGCCATCATCTTCTTAAAGCTCGGGAAGAGGTTACCCAGAATAATGCCGACGACGATCGGCAGGATGGCGCCCACGAGCGACCAGCCGATCGGAGCCTGGCCGGCGGCGCCGAGCACGATCATCGTGACCGGAGGGCCGACAACCAGCGTAGTGATGGCGACGGCGCCACGCTCGGCCTCGTTGCCCATGGTGCCCATCAATCCAGCGTACATAGCGTTGTTGGCACCCGTGCAAGCGGCCAGCATCACCATGGCCGAGATGCCAAACAGGTTGTCGTTGAACACATAAAGGATGAGCAGCGACACGGCGACAACCACGATCTGCTTGACGGCAATGATAATGGCACCGCGGGCAGCGGCAGCAGGAGCGCTCTTAAACGAAATCGTCGTACCGACGATGAGCAAAAAAGCGCCCACAAGCGGGCCGGCGCCCTGCTGGGTCATACCGAGCGTAAAGCTGCCGAGCGTTTTAAACAGGTCGGGGAACAGCGTGTTGAGCAGGCAACCCAAAAAAAGCGGCACCAGGATATTGGCGCCCGGGATGGAGGACATCTTAAAGAACGGCTCTTTTGTTGCCGGCGCCTCCACCGCAGTCGATTCACTCATTTATATCTCCTTTTGATGCGTGTGACACGCGGCCACACGCTCCTGAGTCAGAAAGAAGGCGACGGTCCCGAGTCGCAGGAGCCGTCGCCGAATTATCGCCGCGGGGTATTACCCGTCCAGAACGATGCCGCCGTCGCAGTCGCCGATCTCGCCGTTCACGAAGCTGGCGAGGTCGGAAGCAAAGAACAGCACCATCTGTGCAGGCTCGCTAGCCTGGGCAGCGCGGCCCAGGGGAATACCGTTGATGATGCGCTGAGAGTTCTCATCAGAGAGAATCGAGGTCATGTCGGTAAGGGTAAGCGACGGGCACACGGCGTTGCAGCGGATGCCGAACTTACCGCCTTCCTTGGCGACCGCCTTGGTTAGGCCGTTGACACCGGCCTTGGAGCTCGCGTAGGCAGCAGTGCCGAGCAGGCCGCCGCCGATCTTGCCGGCCACAGAGCTCACGTTGACGATGGTGCCGGCGTGGGCCGCCTTAAAGTGCGGGTACACGGCATTCATCATGGTAAAGGTGCCGTTGAGGTTGATGTCGATGGTGCGGCGCCATTCGGTGTCGTCGATCTCGTCGAACTTCTTGGTGCTGATGACACCGGCGCAGTTGATCAGAATGTTGGTCTGGGGCAGATCCGCGAAGATCTGCTCGACGGTCTCGCGCGCCTTGGACGCATCGGCGACATCGAGCTGGTAGAACTTGTTGCCCTCGCCAAGCTCTGCCACCGCGGCCTCGCCCTTGGCAGCGTTCCTTGCGATGAGCGCGACGTGTCCGCCGCCCGCAACGATACCCTTGGCAATCTCGAGGCCAATGCCCTGAGTGCCGCCGGTAACGATCGCGGTTTTGCCCGTGAAGTCAAATGCCATGACTCCAACCCCCTTGATTCAGGTGTCTCCTTGCGGGAAGTTGGAGCATCGCGCGTGGCGTTACTTGAGTCCCAATCGTCATGGTGGTGACAACCCCTCGCCTAACCGCGTGCATGATAATTCTTTGAAACGCTTCATCAATTGAATGATTTTAAGTCTTTATGCGCTCTTTATATTGCTCACCGCATGAGGCATGCGTATGTGGGTATCATCTTTCACCGAAAATAGTTTCTAGTGTTAGGGGTTTTCGGTGGAAGATACCGATTTCCATGAGCTTGGGCGTCAGCTCTTTACCGAGTTTGGCAGCATGCATCAGCGCATTTCGCGCTTTGCCGACCAGGCCCTGAGCGGCGAGATGGCCGTCATGCGCGCCCTCATGCTCGCTGGTGGTTCGCTCACACCGAGCGAACTCGCTGATCGTGCCTGGGTCTCGAGTGCCCGCATCGCCAATATCCTGCGCGCTCTCGAAGCCAAGGGCTGGGTCGAGCGCGAGCACTCAAAGACCGACCGTCGTCGCGTACACGTCACGGTGACCGACAAGGGATTCCAGGATCTCGCAATCAAACGTCGGGAATTCGAGAACCGCACCGCGGCTTTCCTCGAGCAGCTCGGCGAAACAGATACCCAAGAGATGGTGCGCCTTCTTAGACGCGCCAACGAAATTATCGACCGCAATCAAGAAAGGAGAGATGCCGAGTGAGGATTCTCAAGCTCTTTAAAGAGCATATTCTGGCACTGTTCACAGCTATCGTACTTATCGTAATCAGCTGCAATGCCGACCTAGCGCTACCTACGTATATGAGTGACATCGTCGATGTGGGCGTGCAGCAAGGCGGCATCGCCTCGCCCGTACCCGACACCATTCGCGCCGAATCGCTCGATGACCTCAAGCTCTTCATGAGCGCCAAGGATGCCAAGGCTGTGGAGGCCGTGTTTAGCAAGGCGAACAAGAACGGCATTCGAACGTACAAGGGAACAGAAGATGAGCGCGCCGACGGCAGCAAGCTCGCCGATATCATGAGCCTGCCCGAGACCGTCGTCCTTTCGCTCAACCAGGGCATCGATGCCAGCTCCATGGGCGACATGATGGGCACGTCCAGTGAGAAAGATAACAGCGCCGCCCAGGCCATGCCCTCCCCCGAGCAGATGGCGGCGATGACGCCCGAGCAGCTCGCCGAAATGCAGCAGAAGGCCGCAGCGGCACAGAACATGCAAAAGCAGATTGATGCCGACGGCGGTAAGATCACCATGAAGAGCCTACGTCTGGGCATCGAGGGCGGTCTGGTAGACCAAAGCAAGCTCGTCGAAGGTGCCAACGAGATGGCGGACAAAATGGGCTCCATGTCGGGTTCCATCGTCACGCAGCGCGCCGTGACCTACGTGCAGGACGAGTACAAGGCGCAGGGTATCGACCCCGCCGACGTGCAGAACTCCTACCTGGGCCGTATGGCGACCACGATGTTTGGCCTGTGCCTGGTGTCGCTTGTCGCCACCATCCTGACCGGCGCCGTGGCCTCGCGCACTGCTTGCTCCATCGCCCGCGACCTGCGCCGCGAGACCTTCAACAAGGTTATGCACTTTTCGCCGGCCGAGGTGGGCAAGTTTAGCCAGGCCTCGCTCATCACCCGCTGCACCAACGACATTCAGCAGATCCAGATGGCAGCGACCCTGTTCATCCGCATGTGCCTCATGGCGCCCGTCATGGGCATCGTCGCGGTCATGCGCGTCCTGGCCAACCACACCGGCCTGGAATGGACCATCGCCGTGGCCATCATCGCGGTCTCGGCCGTCGTCGGCGTGCTCATGGGCCTCACCATGCCCAAGTTCAAAAAGATGCAGAGCTTTGTGGACCGCGTGAACCTTACCGCGCGCGAGCTGCTCGACGGCCTTATGCCCATCCGCTCGTTTAACCGCGAGGAGCACGAGCTCGAGCGTTTTGACAAGGCATCGCTCGATCTGATGACCACGCAGCTCTACACCAACCGCGCCATGAGCTTTATGATGCCGCTCATGATGCTCGTCATGAACTGCATCACCGTGCTTATCGTCTGGTTTGGCGCACAAGGCGTGTCCGACGGCGTGATGCAGGTCGGCAACATGATGGCGTTTATCTCCTACACCATGCAGATCGTCATGGCGTTTATGATCCTCACCATGGTTTCGGTCATCCTGCCCCGCGCCGAGGTCGCAGCCGAGCGCGTGGAAGAGGTCATCACCTGCCCCACAAGCATCAACGACCCCGTCTCGCCCAAGCTGCCCGCGGCAAGCGCGCCGCGCGGTGAGCTCACCTTCCGCGACGTGAGCTTCCAGTACCCCGATGCCCGCGCCGATGTCATCAGCGGCGTGAACTTCACCACGCACGCCGGCCAGATGCTCGGCATCATTGGCTCCACGGGCTCGGGCAAGTCCACGCTCGTGCAGCTGATTCCGCGCCTGTACGACGTGACGGGCGGCAGCATTTCGCTCGACGGTATCGACGTGCGCGATATGACCCTTTCCGAGCTGCGCCGTCGCATCGGTTACATCCCGCAGCAGGGTCGTCTGTTCTCGGGCACCGTCGAGAGCAACCTCAAGTTTGCCGGCGATATGGTTAGTGACGAGGATATGCGCCAGGCAGCGCGCATCGCACAGGCCGAGGACTTTATCGCCGAGCGCGAGGGCGGTTACGACTCCCCCATCAGCCAGGGCGGCTCCAATGTCTCGGGCGGTCAGCGCCAGCGTCTGGCCATCGCCCGCGCCCTGGCCAAAAAGCCCGAGGTCCTAGTGTTCGATGATTCGTTTAGCGCCCTCGACTACAAGACCGACGCGCGCCTGCGCGAGGAGCTTGCCAAAAACGTCACTGACGCTGCGCTCGTGGTCGTGGCCCAGCGCATCGCGACCATCATGCACGCCGACCAGATCATCGTGCTCGATGACGGCCACGTAGTGGGCACCGGCACGCACGAGGAGCTGTTGCACAACTGCCCGGCGTACTTGGAGATCGCACAGTCGCAGCTTTCTGCCGAGGAACTGGGGCTTACCCAAGAAGAGATTGCAGCCGTTATGGAAGGAGGCGAGCGATAATGGCAGACGAGACCAAGACTCAGATTCCCAAACCCACCCGCCAGCGTGGCCCCATGGGTCGTATGGGCGGCATGGGCCGCGGCGAAAAGGCCAAGGACTTTAAGGGCACCATGAGGCAGCTGCTCGGCTATATCGGCCAGCACAAGATTGCCGTGTTTGCCGCCGTCGCCTTTGCCGTATGCTCAGTCATCTTTAACATTGTGGGGCCCAAGGTACTCGGCCAGGTAACCACCAAACTGTTCGAGGGCCTGGTTGCCAAGGTCAACGGCACCGGCGATGTCGACTTTAACTGGATCGCCAAGACGCTCGGCTTTTTGCTCTGCCTGTACCTGGCGAGCTCTGCCTGCAGCCTGATCCAGGGCTGGCTCATGACCGGCGTTACGCAAAAGATCTGCTACCGCATGCGCAAGGAGATCGCCGCCAAGATCGCCGTCGTACCGATGAGCTACTTCAACGGCCACAGCAAGGGTGACGTGCTCAGCCGCATTACCAACGACGTCGATACGCTCGGCCAGTCGCTCAACCAGAGCGTGACGCAGCTCATCACGTCCATCACGCAGATTATCGGCGTACTCGTCATGATGCTGTCGATCAGCCTGCCGCTCACCGGCGTCACCGTGCTCACGCTGCCGGCCGCCGCGATTATCTTGATGGTGATGATTCACTTCTCGCAGCCGTACTTCCGCGAGCAGCAGCAGGTCCTGGGCACCGTCAACGGCATTATCGAGGAGGACTTTGCCGGCCAGAACGTCATTCAGGTGTTCGACCGCGCCGAGGCCTCGATCGAGGAGTTCGATAAGGAGAACGACCGTCTCTTTATTAGCGGCTGGCGCTCGCAGTTCCTGTCGGGCCTGATGATGCCGCTTATGAGCCTGGTGGGCAACATGGGCTACGTGGGCGTCGTCGTGGTGGGTGCGCAGCTCGCGCTGACCGGCAATGCCACGCCCGGCGACATCCAGAGCTTTATCCAGTACGTTCGCAACTTTACGCAACCCGTGCAGCAGCTGGGCAACGTGAGCAACACGATGCAGTCGATGGCCGCCGCCACCGAGCGCGTCTTTGAGTTCTTGGCAGCGCCCGAGGAGGAGCAGAAGGTCGACGCACAGATCCCCGAGAAGCGCCCTGGCCACGTGGAGTTTGACCATGTCAAGTTTGGCTACACGCCGGACAAGACCATCATCCACGACTTTAGCTGCGAGGCGCAGCCCGGCCAGACCATCGCCATCGTCGGTCCCACCGGCGCTGGAAAGACCACGCTCATCAAGCTGCTACAGCGTTTCTACGATGTGGACGACGGTTCGCTACGCGTCGAGGGCATCGACGTGCGCGACTGGGACCGCGCGGCACTGCGCGGCGAGTTTGCCATGGTACTGCAGGATACCTGGCTGTTTAACGGCACCATCCGCGAGAATATCCGCTACGGGCGCCCCGACGCGAGCGATGCCGAGGTCGAGGCCGCTGCACGCGCAGCGCGCTGCGATCACTTTATCCATACGCTCGCCGGCGGCTACGACTTTATGATCAATGAGGAAGGCACGAACCTGTCGCAGGGCCAGCGCCAGCTCGTGACCATCGCCCGCGCCATTTTGGCCGACCGCCCGGCGCTGATTCTGGACGAGGCGACCTCCAACGTGGATACCCGCACCGAGGAGCTCATTCAGCGCGCCATGGATGCGCTGATGCAGGGCCGTACCAGCTTTGTCATCGCGCATCGCCTGTCCACGATCCGCAACGCCGACGTGATCTTGGTAATTCGCGACGGCGACATCGTCGAGAAGGGCACGCACGATGAGCTGCTCGCCCAAGGCGGCTTCTACGCCGACCTGTACAACTCGCAGTTTGACGAGGCGGCGTAAATTCTGCCGCAGGGAACGAATAACGCCCGAGAACGGGGGCGCAGGACAACCTGCGCCCCCGTTTTGTGTCCTTTGGGCCTCGAAACGCCTCCCCTGGAACCTGATTGACGCTCTCCCTCAAGACCCCGTGGGCAAAAAATGGCAAATATGAGTACTGTCACCTTTTTAGTAACAGCCAAAACTGCCCCATATGCTGCCCGCACGGCTTGCAAGCGCCCCTAAATTACTCAAATAGTTCTATAGCGGGCTTATATGTGTTAAGGTTAATGAACATATTTTCTGTTATGTCTATTATCTTATGCCGGCAATATGACACTACGATAGCAACAGTACTCATATTTGCCATTTTTTGCCCACAGGGCCTGGAAAAGGCCAACAGGGTAGTCATTGGGGACGTTCTTAAACGACCAGTCAAACAAGAACGTCCCCAACGACTACTTAAAAACGGGAGATTATCCACTCTCATTCTGCGAGCACTCATTTAAGTCTGTCCCCAATGAGTGCCCGGCAGCAACGGGACCGCCGATGTCTTGGCAGAGTCAGCGAAAACCCGCGTAACTAAACCCGCTCCGCGATCTCGTGAATGAGGTAGTCGGTCTTTTCCCAGCCCAGGCACGGATCGGTGATCGACTTGCCAAAGACACCGCCGTCGACCGGCTGGTTGCCGTCCTCAAGGTAGGACTCGATCATAAAGCCCTTGACCAGCCTTGAAATGGCTTCGTTGCGGCGGCAGCTGTCGAGCACCTCCTTGCAAATGCGATACTGCTCCAGCGGACGCTTGCCCGAGTTGTCGTGGTTGCAGTCGATGACCGCCGCCGGATTGGCATAGCCGGCGTGCTCGGTATAGCGCTCGGCCAGGCGCTCGAGGTGCTCGTAGTGGTAGTTGGGGTAGGTGCGCCCATCGAGACCGATGTAGCCACGCATAACGGCGTGCGCGAGCGGATTGCCGTCGCACTCGACCTCCCAGTTGCGGAAGATGAAACTCTGATGCGCCTGAGCGGCGTAGATGGAGTTGAGCATGACGGTGGTGGAGCCGGCAGTGGGGTTCTTCATGCCCACCGGCACCGAAATGCCGCTCGACACCAGACGGTGCTCCTGGTTCTCGACCGAGCGCGCGCCCACAGCGACGTAGCTCAGCAGATCGACAAGGTACTGATAGTTAGAGGGGTAGAGCATCTCGTCGGCGGTAAAGAAGCCGGTCTCCTCGATGACGCGCAGGTGCATGTGGCGAATGGCCTTGACGCCCTCGAGCAGGTCATCGGGCGCCTCGGGGTCGGGATTGTGCAGTAGACCCTTGTAGCCGGTACCCTTGGTGCGCGGCTTGTTGGTGTAGACACGCGGGATGATGATGAGCTTGTCCTTGACCTCCTCGGCGGTTTTGGCCAGGCGGTTCATGTACTCGAGGACCGAATCCTCGCGATCGGCAGAGCACGGGCCGATGATGAGCACCTTGCGCGCGTCCTCGCCGGTAAAGACCTTGGCGACCTCGGCGTCGAATGCCTGCTTCTTAGCGGTAAGCTCGGCGGAAAGCGGCATTTCCTCGCGGATCTCCATGGGGATCGGCAGCCTGCGTTTGAAATCCATGGCCATAGGGGCCTCCTCAATCTATAGAGAGAGCAAAAAGCGTATTGTCGAGTGCTCGGCATTATCCGCTGTCGCACGCTAAAGTGCAAGCACAGCCTACTAAAAAGGGAATGAATCGACACAAGGGCCCGCTCACCACGAGAGTGGATAATCTCCCGTTTTTGGCCCATGTTCGCGCTCAAAGTGGGAGATTATCCACTCTCGTCGGGCAAGCGTCCGAAAATCCTCACTCGTGACCCCTTTTCCTCCGTCCCCGAGGGATCGGGGCTCGCCTGCCGAATGATTGATGCGGCCGCCCTGCGTCCATGTCACACTCAGAGGTGGCCTGACCCAACTTGGAAGGAGCCTTCATGAGCCTTGACAACGTAACCCTGCGCGCCGCCACGCTCGACGACCTGACCGGCATCGCTGCCATCTACAACCAGCTGTGGTGCAACACGCTGCGCAACCGCGGCGACGTCGAAGCTGCCGATTTCTGCGCGCGCTTTAACATCGCCATGCAGCTGCAGCGCTCCCCTATCGCACTCGTCGCCGAGGCCGAGGGCCGCATTATCGCCGCCTGCTGCATCGGCATCTTCGAGAACGGCAAGCCGCGTACCAACCCCACGTGGGTACCCTGCTACGACGAGATGTTCGCCCAGGCAACCGAGATGGCAAAGACTGCCGACGCCAAGCTCGAGGGCTCGCTCTTTGGCGACAGCCGTGAGAAGGCAACGGCCGACCGCTTTGCCGCCACGGGCAATGAGTATGCCCAGGGCCAGCTCAACCTGATCATCATTGTGCCCGAGTGGCAGGGCAAGGGACTCGGCCGCGCGCTCATCGACCTTGCGCGCGCCGAGCTCGGCAAGACAGGCTGCACCAAATTCTTCCTGATGAGCGACTGCAACTCTGACTGGCAGTTCTACGAGCACCTCAACATGAAGCGCATCCTGGAGGATCACAGCCAAGACACCGGCGACGGCTTTATCGTCTACATGTACGGAGGCGACACGCAGGATTAGCCTGAGTGCCGCCTCATGGCTTTCTCCAAAACAGCCCAAACCAATCAGCCACGCCAAAAGGGACATGCCAAAAAGGGACAGGTTTATTTTGGCAGGTTTTATCTGGGCAAACGCCAACCGCCGCGAGGGAAGTTGCCTTCCCTCGCGGCGGTCTTCTAGCAGCCAAAACCAAGTGAGTAGACTTTTTGCAGGAGGCCGAGCACACCCCAAATCGCCACAGCGCTGACCTGCGGTTTTATTGAGCACTTGTCGTGATGTGCTCGGCAGATCCAAAAAAGCCTACTCACTTGGTTTTGAGGCGCTCCAGATAGGCAAAAAACGCCGCGAAAGGGGTCCGATCCTCTTCGCGGCGGTTGTTCGCGCTGGTTTTGAGGCGGTTTTGCCCGCTTGCTACTCGCTGTAGCGGGCAGCGATGGCAGTTCGCACCATGCCGGCGCTCATAAGGCAGGCCCCCGACGACTACAGCAGCACACGCCATAATCTGACAGTATCATTTGCCATAATCTTGCAGTAGTGTTTTCCATAATCTAATAGTAGCCCAGTTCAGAGGCGTTATTGGATAGTAACCTATAACCGTTTTAGAACGTCCCCGACGACTGCCTGGGAGCGATAACAGGTATTATCTGGTCAAACCCCAAATCCACCACAAAGGTGCCTGTCCCCTTTGTGGTGGTTTGGAGCTCTCCGCGGCGGGATGTTAGACTTGCGGCGTACACATTCGCGCTAAAACACGGGTCGCATGCAGGAAAGGAGATGCCATGGCGCCTATCGCACTGCTCAAAATACTCGTTGCCCCTGCCGCTAAGGCCATCGTCCACCTGAGCGACTCACTTACCTACAATGACGTCCCCTGTGTCGTCGAGGAGCGTTCGGACAGCTGCCCCTACCTGGGCCACGTCCCCTACTTTGCGCCTAAGCTCGTTTCCGATCCCGAGCACCGCGAACAATAATCCAAGATGCACCAAGCGTTGCGCAACTCGCGGCGCTTACTGTTTTGGTGCAAAGTAACCTGACCCCCGTGCACCAACGCCGGGATTGTCGACGCTTCGGCCGCGGCGCGATATGAGGCGCGAAACCTCGCCCAATAACAGGCCAATCACTACGCCCGCGAGAATCGGCAACTTTGCCATCTCGGCAGGTGAGCTGTTGAGCGGCACAATCGTAGCAACAATCGAAAGCACGAGCTCCACCACGGGAATCGCAAGCGCCACCGCAAGCACCTTGCCCTCGAAAGGCGCACGGAACACACGCGAGCGATTATCGTGCTTGCGCAGACGCCAAAACGCTGGAAACATGGGGATATAGCTCATGAGCAGAAAGACGACGTTCATCGAGAAGAAGACCCAAAAGACGTCGGAACCCTCACCCAGCGGAATCTGGAGCAGCAGCACCAAGCTGGCAAAACAGCCGTTCTGACAGTCTAGGAAACGGGTGATGGATTCGCTATGTCGAGCTGCGGAAACGCGCCTCGGTGAGCAGCAAATGGCGAACCACCCTTGCGGTCTCGGGCCATCTCTCGGAGTCCTGCTTGACCCTGAACAGGTAAACGAACCAGTTGAGGTACGACTGGAGGTTCGACATCGACATGCCCGTGAACCTCCAGAGGTACCGCTTGAGCCAGGAGCAGAGGTTGTTCACCATGGCCATCCGCTCCAGGTAGACCGGGTCGTTGACGTCGGCCCTGTGCGCCTCCTCGGCGCAGCCCGACTCGCGGATCAGCGCGCCGTGCGCCCTCTCCCTGTCGTGGACGACCAGGCTCCCCTCGGCGATATGCCCGCCGAGCGCCCCCAGCACCCTCGCCGAGCTGGGCTTTCCGCGGCCGCACACCACGGCGACCGGGTTCTTGTGCACGTCGATGGCGACCGCTATGCAGACCTTCTGGCGGGACAGCCCGCGCTTCCTCGCCACGCCGTACCCAAGATGCAGGTCGGTGTCGTTCACGTAGGTCTCGTCTATCCAGACCAGGTCGCGCAGGACGATGCGGTCCTGGTAGCCGTCGACGGCGGCCATCACGCGGTGGCGCCACTCCCATGCCGTCTGGTGGGTTATGCCCAGCTCCTCGGCCATGGCGTCAAGGGGCACGTTGAACCGCATGAGGCCGATGAAGCGGCACCGGGTCGCCATGTCGGATTTGGACCCCTCAAGCACCGTGCCGGTGAGCGAGGTGAACCTGGCCCCGCAGGCGCGGCAGCGCCAGCGCTGGACCCCTCCGGCGGTCCTCCCGTCCCTGAAGGGCGAGGCCGCGCGGCAGGAGGGGCAGGCGGGGTCGGTGCGGTAGAGGTCGGCGGCCTCGGCGAGGGTGCCGAAGCCGTGCTTCTCGCGGCAGCACCGCTCGTCGACGGCCCGGCGGAGGAGCTCGAAGTCCCCCTCGTCGAGCGCCGCGACGGCGTCCGCGAAGGCGCTGTGTCGGTTCATCTGGGCGTTCCCGTCCGCAGCGGGGCCCACCCGGCGGGATTGTCGCCAAACAAGAGCCGGGTGGGCTCCGCTGCAAATTCTCGTTTGGCGGGAACAGGATAGCACGGCGCGCCCGGCGGACCATGTCGGGGCCGGATCCATCACCCGTTTCCTAGACTGTTAAAACAGCCGTTAATGAGCGCCGAGCCGTTGGGCATGCCGGTCTTTTTGGACACCAACGCAAAGGGACGCGGCATGTTGCCATGGCGCGCGGCATAGCTCGCTACGTTGTTGACGCCAAAGCTCCAGCAGATCATATTGGCGAACAGCGTCACCAAAAAGGCCACGCCCACGACCATCGTCAGCGGGTGGGTGCGCCCCGCCATAGCGGCGACTGCGTCCACAATGCCCGAATCGAGTGAAAGCTGCTCGGTGGGAACCGCGGCTCCAATGCCAATGCCGCAAATGATGTAAATTGCCGCAATGGCCACGCCACCGGCAATAACCGCCTTGGGGATATCGCGCGACGGGTTCTTCATCGTGCTGGCAAAAGTCGCGACCACTTCGAAGCCCATAAAGTTGAACAGGATAATCGATAGGTACGTCAACGAATTGGTGTCGCCCAGATCTGGAATGAAGGTCTTAAATGACATGTCGTTGGCAAAGCCGTTATTGCAGGCAAACCAAATGCCGACGATTCCCACCACAGCGGTAATGAGCACCTTGATGACGGCGCCGCCGTCCATGACCCAATCTGCCTCGGCCACCGGCTGCATTGCCATGACCGTGACGCCCCACACAAAGGCAATCTCGATGGCAATTCGGATCCCGAGTGAAAACTCGATACCCCACACCGCATTAATGACACTGGGGAACATGCAGGCGATACTTGCCACCCACAGCGGAAAGTTAACCCAGTAGCACCAAGAGCAACGGGCGCCCCAACGGTCGCCCAGACCCAAGCGAACCCAATCGTACAGGCCGCCCTCGGAATCAAACGCCGTACCCAGCTCGGCCACCACCAGACCATAGGGAAGCAAAAACGTAATGATAAGGAAGATCCACCAGAAGAACTGCACGTTGCCCATGGCAGATGCCGGAGCCGCCGCCTCGATGGTAAACACGACGCAGATAACCGAAAGGATGACCTCGATCAGGGAGAACTTTTTACCTGCCATGGCGCGCGCCCCCTACAGCAAAAAGGATGGCATCTGTACCGAAGGCGCAGCCCAAGGTAGGGTTGCAGGCCGCGTCACCGGTACAGGTGCCATCCCAAAGATAGGAGAGGATGCAGTTGTTGGACCAACGCTCGCGGAACAGACGCGTGTAGATGACGATACGCTGGTACATAGATACTCCGATCAAAACGGCCGCGTTCGCGACCGGGAACTTTCGGCAATTGAAGACGCGTCTGACCTGGGATATCCAAGCGAACAATTGGCCTAACCCGCAAAAATCCCAGGCCAGACGCGTATTCAATCAAAGAAAAAAAGGCACTCCGATGTGGAGGCAACGGAGTGCCCAAAGAAAACCCAACCGACCAAGACATCAAGCAGCAGCCCGTCAATGCCCCGAGATGGGATGACACGCCACCTGTCCGATTGATCGACTGGGTTTTCGAGGTGCCCGAGGTCGCCGCGAAAGAGGAGCGAAGCGTACTTTGGTACGCGAGCGACGGTTTGAGCGGCGAGATGGGGTGCCTCGGAAAGCCAGACGTTTACTCGGCGTGCTCAGGTGCGCCAGATTGGCGCGAACGAGGAGCGTAGCGTACTGACGCTACGTAAGCAACGAGTGAACGCCAAGGTGGCGTGCCTGAGTTACGCCGACGGCTCCTGCTGGGTAATGCAGTGGATATTGCCGCCGCCGAAGACGACCTGCTCGGACTGAACGCCGACGCACTTGTAGACGCCCTCGCCCCAGACCTCGTCATAGATCTTCTGGAGCGTGTCAACGGCCAGCTGGTCGTTCTCGTCGCCGTACTGCGGGACGATGACGCCGTGGTTGGTGACCAGGTAGTTCATGTAGGAGGCGATCAGCGGCTCGTCGGGGACGCGCGGCTCGGCGTTCTCGTCGGCGTCGATGGTGTCGCAGGAGGCCTGGTCCATGAACAGCGGGTTCACGGGCATGCAGAGCTTGTAGACCTTCATCTTGCGGCCCTTGGCGTCGACGGCGTTGGAGAGGGTCTCGTAGGCGGCGTGGCACTGCTCGTAGAACGGATACTCGGGATCGTCGGTCCAGATGCAGGCCATGACGCCCGGGGCGATGAACGTGGCGACGTCATCGATGTGGCCGTTGGTCTCCTCGGGGTCGATGCCCTCCTTGACCCAGATGACCTTCTCGACACCCAGGTAATCCTTGAGGTGCTCGTCCATGTAGGCGCGAAGCTCCTCGCTCCAGGGCTCGAACTTCTTGTGGTACTTGGGCCAGATGGACTCGGGGTCCTCTTCCTCCTCCAGAACCGCAGAGCAGGTGCGGCCCGGGGAAAGCAGGCACTGGTCGGTCACGACAAGGGTGCCCTCGCCGTCGACGGTGATGGAGCCGCCCTCGAGGATCATGTCATCGGGACGATAGCGACGGCAGCCGGAGAGCTCGGCCATCTTAAGGGCGATCTGCTCGTCCTTGTCCCACGGGAAATAGAGGCCGTCGACGAGACCGCCGTAGGCGTTGAAGTGCCAGTGGTTGGCGCGCTTCTCGCCCTTGCCGTTGATGACGTAGGTGGCGGCGGTGTCCCGGAACCAGGCGTCGTCGGTGGTCATCTCGATGACGGTGACGTTCTCGTCGTTCTCGAAGACGGCCTTGCAGTTGGCGTAGTCGGCCTGATTGGCGCACATGGTGACCGGGGTGAACTCGGCGATGGCGCGGGCGATGGCGGCATACTGCTTCTGGGCCGGCTTGGCGCCGTGGGCCCAGGTGTCGGTGCGGTGGGGCCAGCCCATCCACACGCGATCCTGCGGGGCGAACTCGGCGGGCATGAAGAAGCCGTCAGCCTTGGGAGTGGACTCGGACTCGGTGATCGTACGCATAAGATTTCCTCCAAATCGAACGATCGCTTGCCGCGGGCGGGTTACCCGCGGCCTAAAACCAAGAGATAGTGGGCGCCCGTCCCCCGGCAAAGGTCGGGGCGCCCGGCGCCGGTTTTCACGGAGTCGCACCGGCGAGCGACGACGTAGCCAAGTGCGCGGAGACATACGCACGAAGGATACGAAAGAGAGAGGTTGGGGCGGGCGGTGGTTACCGGAGCTATCGCTCGCACCCGCCCCAGGAAATAGTGAGCAAATTTGTCGCTTTGGGCACGCCCCCGAAGAGGCTAGAGTGCCTGGAGTCGGGAGCGACAAGCCCGACGAAGCGTACTTTGGTACGCGAGGAGGGTTGGAGCCCCGAATCCGGGTGCTCTAGTCCTCTTCGGCCTCGGCGGCCTCCTCAGCGAGTCGCTGAGCAGCCAGCTCAGGGGTGAGACCCTTGTACTCGGTCTCGCGGCCCTTGGCGCTGACGACGCGGACGACCTCGCCGATGAGCACGAGCACGATGAAGATAACGATCATCGGGACCTTGTCGCCAATTTCATCGACGGAGAACGGAGCCAGCGTTGCAACGATGGCCAGGATCAGCTCGATGCAAGGGATGGCCAGCATGACCTTCATCATGGCACCCTTAAACGGGAACGTGAAGATGCGCTCACGGTTCGGGTCGTTCTTACGAAGGTTGAGGAACGCCGGGAACATCGGGATGTAGGTGAGCAGCAGGAAGACGACGGAGGTGCCAAAGAGCATCCAGAAAACACCATTGGAGATGGCGTCGATGGGAACCAGCTGCAGGCACAACACCAGGGAGGCAACGATGGCGTTGACCAGGTTGGCGCCGTTGGGCATATCGTCGTCAGAGATCATCGAGGCGAAGACCTTGGGCATGTTGCCGTGCTCGGCAGCGTAGCGAGCAACGGAGTTAACGCCGAAGGACCAAGCGGCCATGTTGGCGAACAGGGTGATCAGGAAGGCGATGCAGATGACCTTAAAGATCATGGAGTCGCCCACCATGGTCTGGACTGCGACAATCATGCCATAGTCGGGGTCGATGGAATCGGCCGGCACAGCAGCGCCGATGCCAAAGCCAGCGAACAGGTAGATCACAGCGATGGACAGGCCACCGACGATGATAGCCTTGGGGATATCGCAAGCGGGATCGGCCATGTCGTCGGTCATGGTGCAGATGACCTCGAAGCCCATGAAGTTAAAGATGATGATCGACAGGTAACCGAGAGCGTTGGTGTTGGTGAGCTCGGGCAGGAAGGTGGCAGCGGACATGTCGTTCGCAAAACCGTTCTCCATGGCATACCAAATGCCCAGAGCGCCAACGATAACTGCGACGGCGACCTTGATGATGGCGCCACCGTTAAGGACCCACTCGGAGTCGGACGCCTTGGAGCGGCCCATGAGGTAGACGATCCACACAAAGGCAAGATCGATACCCATCTTGGCGATCAAGTTGAACTCGACGCCAAAGACCATGCCCAAAATGTCGGGGAACATGGTAGCCAGCGAGGCAATCCACAGCGGGTAGTTAACCCAGTAGTAGTACGAAATGCGGGCGCCCCATTTGTCGCCCAGGCCATCGCGTACCCAGTCGTAAATGCCGCCCTCGCCGTCATAGGTAGTACCGAGCTCGGCAACAACCATGCCATAAGGGAGCAGGAAGGTCAGGATCAGGAAGATCCACCAGAAGAACTGCTGGTTGCCAATGGCAGCAGCAGGAGCGGCGGCCTCGCAAACGAAGACGACGCAGATGATGGTCGAAATGACCGTCAAAAAGGAAAGCTTTTTCTTTCCGTCGCTCATGATGAGCTCCTTCGCTCAGTCTTGGACAGATCCGAGGCCCAAGGTACTAAGGCAATTGCTTGAGCCTCGGTGAGCGGGCGACAGGAGACGAGCATCCGCCGCCCGCAAACGTGCTTTTAGAAGCCTTGAGGCTTAGAGCTGCTCGAGAGCCTCGAGAGCGGCGTGGAGCTCAGCCTTGGCGGAGTACTCGACACCCTCGTCGTTGAGCGGGGTGCGCTTGCCCAGGGCGGCAAGGAGAGCGCGGATGGAGTGCTTGCGGTTCTCGGCCTCGACCCAGCACAGGGAGCGCTCAGGGTCGTCCATGACCTCGTCGACGACCTCCTCGTTGCGGGTGGCCGGCAGGCAGTGCATGAACTTGGAGTTGGGGCCGGCAAAGTTCATCATGTCCATGGTGACCTGATACTTGGGATAGAACACGTCCATGTAATTCTCGCCCGAGACCTCCTCGTCGTACAGGCCATACCACACGTCGGTGTAGATGAAGTCGGCGCCCTTGATGCACTCGATGTCGTCGGAGATGACGATGGAGCCACCGGAGACCTTGCAGTTCTCCTCGGCGATGGCCATCATCTGCTTGCCGAACTCGGCGCGCTCCTCAACGGTGCCAACGTGCAGGCCGCCGTCGGGGACCTGGTGGCCCTTAGGTCCAAACTGGACAAACTTCATGCCGACCTTGGAGGCGATGAACATGAGGGAGACGCAGACCTGGGTGGCGTCACCGATGAAGGCCAGGGTGCAGTCCTCGATCTTCTTACCCTCGGGGAGGTTCTCGAGCATGGTCATGAGGTCGCCCATCTCCTGCGTGGGATGGTTGAACTCGGACATGCCATTGATGACGGGCACAGCGGAGCCCTCGGCGAGGCCGACGACGTCCTTGTGACGGTCAACGCGAGCCATCATGATGTCGAGCAGCGAGCCCATAACGCGAGCGGTGTCGCCCAGGGACTCGTGACCGCCGAGTTGGATGGTGCCAGGGCCATAGAACTGAGCATGGCCGCCGAGGTCGGTCATAGCGGTCTCGAAGGAAAGACGGGTGCGGGTGGAGACCTGCTGGAAGATCATGCCAAGGCTCTTGTTGCGGAGCAGGTGCGGATAATAACCGTCAACCTTGATGGCCTTCTTCATTGCCAGGCCAAGATCCTCGATAGCCAGGATCTGCTCTTTGGTGAAGTCATTGGTGTCGATGAAATCCTTAGGCAGTGCCATGTCAATTTCCTTTCCGCCGGTCTTGCCGACTATTACTATGAGACGCTCGAACATCACGCCTCGTGTTGACAAGACCATCATTCACCCGTATGCAATTTTTACCTAGTTTATTCGGGATTAAAGACCGTTCACGGAGTTACACCCCCTCTAAACCAATATAAACCCGCAGGTAGACAGCTTGCAGGGGTTTACTATCTAGAACCGCAAACGGTATACGGCTATGCTGTATCTCGGCGCCCAATCCGCAATGTAACGAAGGGTTGAGACGTCTATATCCCACAAGATATACAGGACTCGGCCATAGATAAATGAGATGGGACGGTGACAGATGAACACCCTGATGTTCTTCTATACCCTAGCGATTCTCCTGATTTGTATTGTGACGGCAGTGCTTTCGCTTGCCGCCTATGCCTCGTCTCGTCGACGCTTCTTTATCTATGGCAGCGGCGTTTTTATTTGCTATGCCATCGAGATGACCGAGATTTTCTTTTTTGAATACACGCTGCAAAACCAGAGTTTTTCGGCCAGCGACTATTACTCAATTACCATGCCTGTGTTGCGGACGCTTGTGGCAACCGCTTCACAAGCTTTTATTTGGCTCATCGCCATGGACTTGCTCGACAAACATTCAAAAAAGCAGTTTGTAATTCCCGTCGCAACGTTCTTCCTGAGCGAGCTGCTGATCATTGTCGCTGTCCCCTACGGCCCCATGCATCAATGGCCCTACTACACGATGCGTCAGGTATTCCTTGTATTTGTGGGGCTCTATATCTTTTGGACGGCGCATAAAAGCACGCAGGTCGAGCTTAAGGCGCGCGTCAACAATCAACGAAAGCACCTCATTATCGGCGCCATTCTGGTCGGGTGCATCGTTGCCGAGGACTTCTACAACATCTTGGTCGTCCCCATGAGTCTGGCACCCTCCTGGCTGCAGCTGTACCTATCCGAGCGCAACTTTAGCGAGAACGTCTTTGCGTGCTACTTTGCAATTCTGCTGATCATCTACTCCTACCACGTGCTTTCAATCCGCATGCAGGAGGCGCCCGAGGAAAAGAACGTCAGCGATCTTGATCGACACATCGAAGAGCAAATGCCCTTCTATCGCAACGCCTACAGGCTCTCCAACCGCGAGGCCGAGGTTTTGCGTCTGGTTGTGCTGGGCAAGTCGAACCAAGAGATTGCTGACGAGCTATTCCTTGCCGTGGGCACCGTCAAGACCCACATCCACAACATCCTGGTCAAAACCGAGCAGCAAAACCGCACGACGTTGATCCTCCACTTTTGGAAACGATAACCTACCAAAAAGGGACAGGTTTATTTTGGCAGGTTTTATCTGGGCAAACGCCAACCGTCGCGAGGGGAGCTGCTTTCCCTCGCGACGGCCTTTTGACTCACAATTTCTTTCGTCTCAATCTGTAACATATGGAGGCCAAATCGCCGTCTTACTGTTACAGATCGAGACGAGTTACAGAGCGCGCGTCGAATAATCTCGATCTGTAACAGGTGGAGGCGTTTTTGCCAGCCAGATGTTACAGATTGAGATAAACGAAGGAGCTGCAGCGTTAAACAAGTTCACTGCAAAGTTATTCGGAAAGACCCGATCCTAGAGTTATCTACCAGGTACGATATGTGCACTGATATTTTGTCTCAAACCCGGGCATCCCGTTGCCGCGTGGGCTTAACGCTGCACCCGTATAGAGAATCGTTTGCCCCGTACGAGAATACGAAGTTTTGAAAGACAGCCTCTTGTATGTCTGATCGAAACAGTCAATATTCTCACTCGGGTGGTTTGCAGTGGAGAACGATTTGTAGGTGTCCAAGACATCCGCCGTCACAAGACGACAAGGTGCAACAGAACCTGCATCTGGTTGCGCCGTCGCATAAACGGGAATTGCGACCATCGACAGAGTAAGCATAAAACATGCGAACATTGCCTTCACAAAGTTCTTCGTTACATGGCGTTTCATGGTTATCTTCCTTTCCTAGTTTCACTGTCGTTCGTCTTGAAAAGCTGCGTGTACACATTACCGATCCACTCCGAATCACCTCCCATTTCTCGGGTAACGACACGCGAGTCATCTCCTGTGAGCAATACGGCGGCATCGCAGAGCGATTCGAGGTTTCCGATAAGATGAGAAGAGATGATGACATGTGCTCCCCTACCCGCTTCATCTCTAAGAGCATTCGAAACGATCGCAACGTGTCTCACATCAAGTGCATTCATGGGCTCATCCAAAAGGACGACTTCGCAATAGGACATATACGCCATCGCCACATTAAGTAATTGTCTATTTCCATCAGACAGCCTAGATACGGGCGTATTCATCAGCTCAGTCAAGTCAAAGCGATCAAGCACTTGGTCCAAAGTGCGAGGTGAATGCCAAATTTGCCTGCATCGGTCGAGATGAAAAGCAACGGTCATGTATGGAATCAACAGCGACGGCCTATTCGGAACCAAGAAGAATACCTTTCTCATTTCCTCACAGTCGACGCATGGTTTTGCATGAAAGCAGAGAGCACCTGACACGCGCACTGATGGCCCAGCATCTCCCCAAAGAGTATTAAGTAACGTAGTCTTGCCATGTCCATTTGGCGCGACAAGACCCCATATCTGGCCAGCGGTCATATCAAGCTGCAATCCCTTTACCAGCTGCTTTTTTCCAACCGTCAACGCATCCAGCGACAGAGAGAGCAAGCTTTTCTCGCCCAAACTATCCGGGCGAATATGGTTCCAGGCCCAACGATTCTTGCTTTTTAGACGCGAAAACGAGATGACTCCCAACGCGCAAACAACAAACGCGCCCATCACGGCAAAGAAGCAGTGCGATGCGCTGGCTTCAGGAACGAGAGATACCTCCGCTCCATTGGCGTAAGAAGCGCCGCCGAGCGCAAACGAAGAGGCAGAATAGCTCGACACCATATACGGCAGCAACGCATGCCATGGAGCATCTTTGCTCGCATAAAATGGAAGCTGGCTTATGCCCCCCACAAGAGCGATCACCATAGACGAAATGGCCCTGTTTCTGCTTCCGGCGTACACGCACACGCCCAAGCAAGCAAACATCATCGACAGCGCAGCTTCAAAGACGGCAAATAGCCCTAGCTGAACTAACACAGTTCTTTCGACTACGTCACCATACTGAATGAATACGACTGGGAACTCTGTCTGACCGACACCGTTAAACACCGTTGCCAATACAAAACAGGGAACCAACGCCAGAACCAAAACCACCGTCGATGCAATACCAGAGACGAGAACGCGGCATGCATTCATCTCTAACTTTGACAACAACGCCCGATCGTAGAACCGCTTTCCATCCCCCTCAAGCGACATATAGAGGACGAGGACCGGAACTAAAAGCCACGCTATTGCCGGAACAGCGCCGCAATAATATGCGAGAAGAATCATCCCAGGCATTTTTGTTGTTGAGCCGTACGATTCCGGATGGGGCAGCATCGCTATGGCTCGGGGAAGACGCCCTTGGGCCTCAAGCGATAACTCCGAATCAACGCCATTCAAATAACCGAGTCGGTATTCCTTGAGCAATAGATTGTCGTAATCGGCAATCGCATCGTAATACTCTCTGGAGTCTGCCTTGCTTTCAAGCGCTCGATCAAGGCACGCCCTTTCGTCGGCAATGATGCTGTTGAGCTCCTGTGGGGCAGTGTCATAAACGCCGTCAGAGACTTGAGAGACCAAAAGGGCTCTCTGATCTTCGATGGAAGCTCTACCATATAGATAATCCGCTCCCGTTGGAACGGATAGAAATACCGGGATGCAGAATACGAGCGCGAGCAGCGCCGTCAGCAACATAGTTCCCCGGTTGTGCGCAAGTATTTCTAAATTAAGCCGTACATATGTGAGGCAATCACAAGTCTTCACAGTAAGCACCTCCGGATCGCAACGCACGGGTCGTCGGACCCGTTGTCCGGAAGTATCACCTTTATCGTCAGAACTGTCTGTAGACGCGTGGGATGGATTTACAATCTTGTTTGTCTACAGGCTTCTACCTGCTATTTTCTATAACATCTGCTATAAGACTAAAAACCCTATCTCTAAGTTCACGCTCTGAGTGAACTCCAAGCAAGGCATAGCTCTTGCTCTTGGCCTCTTTGACGGTTCCCCGAGCAACGTTAAGATGCGCACAAATCTCGGCGGTTCTATTACCATCAAAAACGCATGCCATGATGTCGGCATAAAGCGGCGTGAAGCCAAGCCTCAAGAAAGCCTCACGCACGACATCGCGTCGATCAGCCGCCCAAACTGTATCTTTCGAACGCAAGAATAGCAGCGAATAAGCCATAAGGATAAGTACAACAAGGAACGCAGTCACGCGTAAAGCAAGCAAAAGGCCGCCAACGGCCTCACCGCTCCCAACGGACTCAAAGAAAATGTACAGCCGACTTACCACATCGTGAACCCAGAACGCTGCTCCAGCACCCACAGACACCGAAGAAAGAGTAAGTTCAGGCGAAAGGCACGAGTGTATTTCAGACATCCACCGTATAGCCGCACGGCAACACAGGGCCACAAGCACTATAGCTATCGATAGGATTATCGCATCATGCTCAAAGCCGAAATATACGAGGATTTCCTCGATGCCCATTCCAGACGCATACATAAACAAGAAGCAGGCGAAGACTATCCTGCAGTTCCGATTGGACGATGAGGGCCCCAGCGATTCTGAACGGTGATCATGGCCATTTGCTGCGTCAAGATGCCACGCATCCTTTGACAAAAGAAGCCCAGCGGTCGCCTCTGAAATGCTCTTATATCCGGTTTTAGTCAAGGCCCGCGACAAATAGGTACGGGCGGTAGACGGGGAAATGTCCAAGGCAGAAGCAATCTCCTCGTACGTTTTTCCCTCTATCCTCATAGAGAAAACCGCGAACTCCCTTTGAGAAAAACCCGAAGCCGCAGGGATATCGGCAACTGAAGAGTGCTTTCCTCCTAATTTGGCAGCCGCAGAAAAAGTGCTCGTTAAGTCTGGTAAAAATCGCGTTATGGCCCTGGCAAGAATGCTGCCCAAGGCGGTAACCAGAAGCAATACGATCTCTTGATGCCCACCAAAGCTCAGGAGCACAGCTCCGATGTTTATATTGCGCGAAAACAAACAATCCGTATCAAGAATAACGGCAGCATTACCAAACGCAAGAGGTTCGGCGAGCGAGGCAGCAACCCCCATCTCGGCGTTAACGGAAAGGAAAGAACCGATGGACTCCATCAACGGAACGAGAAGAAACTGAAGGCCAACAAGCAAAGCAATCAAGAGCACAACGGGGCCGTAAAGAGCAAGCTCAGGATACCCGTGGAGAGTAGGGTCATCGGCTACATGTTTCCCCTTTGATCCCGCACGCATGTTTGCGAATTCACCGCCAAGCGCCCAAGAACAGCAAGCGACAAGCAAGGGGGCTAGCAACAACAAAATGAACGCGAGCGCCGAAACCACAACATGAAATTGATGAAACACATTAAGAGATATCGTGTACATCAAAAGAAGTGCAATATCTGCGAGCATAAGTCCAAAAAGCCTTTTGGAAATACCCGGTCCCACGGGGCGAGAGATGAGGCCCACACAGAAGCCCGAAAGCAGATGCAGGCCGATAAGAACGGTGCCAGAAAGGCCCGCATAAATACTTGGCGCCACACAATACAGACCAGCCGCCCCTATAAACAACGGTTGATTTCCGATCTCAGCCGAACACATTGAGCAAATA
>NZ_QSRC01000014.1:0-4166 GCF_003436895.1 Collinsella sp. TF09-1AT
ACCTCAAGTACCGCCGCTACTACCACCAGTTCGACTACTAATTCCATTTGGGGGAAACTGTAATGAGGCAATACATCTTCGCCAGCCACGCGCATTTTGCGACCGGCATTAAAGAGAGCACCGAGCTGCTCTCGGGCGCGCGCGATAACGTTCACGATCTATCGATGTTTGTCGACGGTCGCACCGACGTCGCCGAGGAGGCCGCAAAGCTGCTGGCGACCATCGACCCTGCCGATGACGTGATTGTGTGCACCGACCTGTTTGGCGGTAGCGTCAACAACGAGTTCACCAAGATCGTTCAGACGCGTCCCAACACCTACCTTGTCGCCAACATGAACCTGCCGCTGCTGATCCAGCTACTGTTCTCGGATCAGGAGGCTCCCGCCGATCAGGTTATCCGCGAGATAATCGCGGCTGACGACACGCGCGTCAAGTTTGTCAACGATCTGCTGACCGATGCGGATGACGAGGAAGAGTTCTAGTCTCCGCCTGCTATTAATGGGGCCGGGTTTCCGGCATGAGACCTTTGGGGGTCAATCATGATTCAACTGCTTCGCGTCGACCATCGTCTGCTTCATGGCCAGGTGGCCGTCTCTTGGGTCCAGGGCCTGGGCTCCGACTGCATCTTCTGCGTCGGCGACAAGGTTGCCAACGATCCCGTTTGGAAGACCACGCTCAAGATGGGCAAGCCGGCCAACGCCAAGCTCGTCATCAAGGACATGGAACACGCCATCGAGGCAATTAACTCTGGTGTCACTGATAAGTACAAGATGATCATCTGCGTCGCCAGCATCGCCGAGGCCAAGCAGCTTGCCGACGGCTGCCCGCAGATTACCTCGATTAACCTGGGCAACACCAAGTCCAAGGACGAACAGCGTCCCGACGCCCGCCAGGTTTCGCGTCAGGTCTTTGTGACCGCCGCCGAGGAAGAGGAAATCCGCGAGCTCGTCGGTCGTGGTGTCGAGGTCGAGATTCGCGCTCTGGCCGATGACCCCAAGGTCGACGCTATGAGTGTCCTGTAACTTGGGACCACGGGGCGGCACGCATGGTGCTGCCCTATCCGTGGAGTAGCGGATAAACGCTTTACCCGGTAGTCCACCTACCGTTCACCGGAAGTACCTGCCCGTTGAGCGATTGGTATTAAATAGTTTCTGCATGACTATATAATTGGTATGAAATCATTTGTACCGGTTTAGGTGTTAACAGCACGCCGGTACAAGCTGGATCTGCCTAGGCGATTGTCGGCATGGAAAAGGGCGCGCTGACAAGTCGGGAATCGCCGACCGGATCCAAGAGGGATCAAAAGGAGGAACAATGCTTGTTCAAGCGATCCTCATCGGACTTATCGCTGCTTTCGGTAAGCTCGATTATCAGCTCGGTACGCTCTATGCGTTCCGCCCGATCGTTCTGTGCCCGCTCGTCGGCATAGTCCTCGGGGACCTGCAGTCCGGCCTCGCCATCGGCGCGAGCCTCGAGCTGCTCTTCATGGGTTCTATTGCCATCGGCGCTTACGTGCCACCTGATGAGACGATTGGCGGCGTGCTCGCCTGCGCCTTCGCTATTCAGCTGGGCCAGAGCACTGAGGCCGCTATCGCGCTCGCGATGCCCATCGCCACCCTGTGCCTGGCCATCAAGAACGTCATCAACGCCGGTATGCCCCTTCTGGTCGACCGCGCCGACGTCTTTGCCAGCAAGGGTAACCTCAAGGGTATTTACGCTATGCACTGGGTTATCGGTCTTGTGATTGTCGCCCTGGCCTTCTTCCTGTGCTCCGTCTCCTTCTATCTTGGCGCTGACGCCGTTCAGGGTCTGCTCGACTTCATCCCGACGTTTGTCCTTGATGGCTTTGGCGTCGCAGCCAACATCCTGCCTGCCATGGGCTTCGCAATGCTCGGTCGTCTGGTGCTTACCAAGCAGCTCGTGCCGTTCTACTTCCTGGGCTTCCTGATGTGCTCCTATGCCAACGTGCCCGTCCTCGGTGTCGCTCTGATCGCAATCATCATCGGCATCAACAAGTTCGACCTGCTGGGCCTTGGTGGCGCCCAGCCCCAGCTTTCTGTGGAAGGGGATGAGGACGATGACTTCTAATTCCGAGAACCAGATTACTCGCTCCGACCTCATTAAGAGCTCTCTGAGTACCGGCGCTCTGGGCATGGAGTTCTCCTGGACCTACTACAAGCAGATGAACATTGCCTTCTGCCTGATGGTCGCCAACATGCTCAAGAAGATCTATGCCGGCCGTCCCGACGATTACGCCGAGGCCCTGCACCGTCACAGCGCATTCTTCAACATCACCCCGCAGCTCGCTCCCTTCGTGGGCGGCATCGCGATGGCCATGGAAGAGAAGGTCGCTCGCGGCGAGGTTGAGCCCGAGAGCGTCAACGACATCAAGGCCGCCCTCATGGGCCCGCTTTCCGGTCTGGGTGACTCCTTCTTCCTGTCCACCCTGCGCGTTGTTGCCGCTGCCGTGGGCATCAGCCTGTGCCAGGCCGGCAACGCCTTTGGCCCCATCGCCTTCCTGCTCATCTATAACATCCCGGCGTTCCTGATTCGTATCTTTGGCGCTATCAAGGGTTATGAACTGGGCATTGGCTTCCTCAACGAGGCTCAGAAGACCGGTCTGATGCAAAAGATCATGGCCTGCGTCGGCATCGTCGGCGTCATGGTGGTCGGCGCCATGAGCAAGGACATGTTCTGGGCTTCGCTGCCCGTCGCCATCGGTCAGGGCGACTCCGCCCAGACCCTCCAGGACATCCTGGACGGCATCATGCCCGGCATGCTCGGCATGGCCGCCTTCTGGATTTACTACTGGCTGCTCTCCAAGAAGATCAACCCGATGGTCCTGATTCTCTGCACCATGGTCATCGGCATCATCGGTGCCTTCTTTGGCGTGCTTGCCTAATATGTTTAAATCGCGCTTCCATCGCGTCTAACGGTTGCGTCGATCTTTGGGGGCTTGTCGCATGTGCGGCAGCCCCCTGTTTTTTAAAAGCCCGTACGAAAGGGGAGGACTATGGCCGTACCCGAGCTTTCGCTCATGAACATCAACCATCGTTACTACAGCATCGAGACGTTCTTTAAGGCTGCAGGCGAGGCGGGTTATCGCAATATCGAGCTGTGGACTGGCTCGATGCACCTGTATGTGGATTGCCACGAGCACGATTCGGTGGATAAGATTCGCGATCTTGCCGCCCAGTACGGCATCAAGATCGTGTGCGTGTGCCCCGAGCAGAACAACCCCAAGCCGTGGAATGTCGCGGTGCGTGGTGAGGCGGGCCAAAAGCGCATACTCTCGTACTTTAAGAATGTCATTGACGTTGCCGTTGAGCTGGGTGCGCCGCAGATTCTGGTGACGAGTGGTTGGGCCTATCTGGACGAGCCGGCTGAGGACGCCTGGGCCCGCAGCGTTGCCATGCTGCATTCGGTATGCGACTATGCCGATACGCGCGGCATTCGCGTTGCGCTCGAGGCGCTGCAGCCGTCGGAGTCCGTGCTGGTCAACACCGCGCAGGACGTCGCGCGCATCCTCGAGGCGGTCGATCGTCCCAACCTGAAGGCTTGTATCGACTTTGGCGCCATGGAAGTTGCCGGCGACACAATCGACGGCTACTTTGAGGTCCTGGGCGACAAGATCGTCCACACCCACTTTGTGGATGTCGGCGGCGGCACGACGCATCTTGCCTGGGGCGACGGCGAGCGCGATATGCGTGCCGACCTCGAGGCACTCATGCGCCACGGCTATACGGGCTATGCCTCGGCCGAGACGTGTGACGGCCGCTACTATCAGGATCCGTCTAAGGCGACAACTCAGGTTATCGATATGTATCGTCGTGTGATAGCAGAGATGGAAGCCGAATAACCGAACTGCGCGGTTGCGCCGGAAACACTAGGGCTGGTTTGGCGCAACGTAGTTTTAGGTGGCGAGTTGCGGAGTGTTCGTTGCAGTGCTGCTCGAATTAGACAACTAATGGCGTTGTAATACCACTCGGGCGAGGAAACCAACCGTTCGCCGTAAATCTTCGTGAGTTTAGATTGGTATTAAATAATGAGCAATCGTATGGCTATAATTGGTATCAGCAAGAAGCGCGATGTATAGAATCGCGCACATGTGATGGGAGGACACACATGAAGGAGACCGAGAAGATCGAGATCATGCACTTCGACCA
>NZ_QSRC01000015.1:0-2479 GCF_003436895.1 Collinsella sp. TF09-1AT
TGGAAGTTCGCGAAGCCCACTTCTCAAAACCAAGCACCCCGCCCCGGGTCTCGTCTGTGTATTTCCCGCTGAGCGAGCTATAGATGCCATGCACCGATGCGCTAAAGCGGCGACTTGAAATTGGTGCTATATTTAACTCGAGTTGTTAAGTGTTAGTACGGGAGTCTGATATGGGGCTGTTCAAGAAGAAAAACCCGCAGGATGCCTTTGATCCCGATGTGTTTACCATCACGGACACGATTTTGGACCCGCCGCGCTTTACGTTTTTGCCGGCTATCTACCAGGATGCCACGCGTCGCAAGTGGGCCGTGCATCAGCGCGGCGCGACCCCGAGGATTTTTGACTACGCGGATGTGCTGCAATGCGAGATTGTCGAGACCGGAAATCCCGAGGATGTGCCGCAGCTCAGCAATCGAGAGCTCGCTCAGCAGATTTTGATTAACCCAGCTCAGGCTACCAAAAACAATGCCGCCAAGCGTAACATGTGCCTTGGTATGGGTGTCGTCGTTGCCGTGCAAACCGGCGAGGATGAGATTTCGAAGCTTGAGATTCCTGTGACTGCGGGCGAAGTCAAGCGAGACTGCGGCCTATATCGGTCGTATCGGAACGTTGCGGAACAGATCAAAGAAGCCTTCGACGCCATGGGGCGTTCGGAGCAATGATGCCCGCAGCATCAAGCGGTCGAGGAGCCTTACCCATGTCGAGTGAACCATATGCGATTCCGCCCAAAGATCGCGCCTTTGAGGGCATTCTTTGGTATATCAAACATTATGACCTGCAGGGTGGCGACCGGCTGCCCGCCGAGCGCGTGCTCTGTGAAGAGCTGGGCGTGTCCCGCACGGCGTTGCGCGCTGCGATCACGCGTCTCATTTCGTGCGGAACCTTGGAAAGCCGCCGCGGTTCGGGCACCTATGTGTGCCCGCCCAAGCCGCTGAACATCTTTCAGGAAACGTGGAACTATACGCAGGCGGTGGAGAGGGTCGGCTCAAAGTCAACCGCACGCCTGGTATGCTCCAAGGTCGTGTACGCCGATATCGACCTGGCCCAAAAGGCCCAAATCGAGCTGGGCATGCCGCTCTTCTGCATTCGGCGCGTGCGCGTGGTCAATGGTTCCCCGGCGTCGATCGAGACGGCATACGTCAATCTGTCTTTGTGTCCCTCGCTTCCCGATCACGATTTCGAGCAGGAGAGCCTCTACGACGTTTTGCTCAAAGAGGGGAATGTCCGCGTGTCGCACGGCAAGGAGCATATTTCCATCAGCCGTCTGAACGCCGACGAGGCCAAGTTGCTGGATGCCCAGGAGGGCGCCCCGGTGTTTTATAAGGCTTCGCACGAGCGCGATGAGAACGATGGCTTTGTCGAGTATTGCAAGTCCGTGACCCTGCCGACCAAGTATCGATTTGCCGATAACGGTGAGGCAGACGGCGTTGCGACGAAGGTGGGTGTCGAATGGCTGAGGCAGTAGAAGACTTGCCGGTTTACAAGCAAATTCGCCGCTGCATTGCGGAGCGAATCGAGCGCGGTGACTATCCGACGGGCTCGATGATTCCGTCCGAAAATGAGCTGGCCGAGGAGTTTGGCACGACGCGCCTGACCATCCGCAGCGCCATGGATGAGCTGGTCAAAAGTGGCCAGATTCGTCGCGTGCAGGGCAAGGGCGCCTTTGTGGGGCACAAGTGGTTTGACGAGCACGCTCGCAAGGGCGGCTTCCGTCAGTCGGTTTTAGCTTCGGGCGCGACGCCGTCGGTGCGCATCCTGGCGCGCTCCAAACGCTATGCCGGCCCGTATTATGCCGACTTGTTTGGTATCGGCGAGGACGATCTGCTCTACTCGGTGCGCCGTCTTAACTGCATTGATGGTGAACCCGTGTCGATCGAGATGACGCTGATCCCGTGTCTGCTGTTCCCTGGCATCGAAGACGTGGACATATCGGTTTTCAGCCTGTATGAGACCTATGACATGTTGGGCCGAAAGCCAGATAAATCGATTGAGAAGCTCGATATTGAGGCGCTGGGCGCACGCGATGCGAGTTTGCTCGATCTTGAGCCGGGCGACCTGGCCCTCGTGCTGGAATGCCTGACCTATGACTCGAGTGGACAGGTTATCGAGTGTGCCAAGTCTTTTACCCGCGGCGATGCCGGCGGATATACCTACAACTATTAGTGTTCAGAGCGTCCTTGTGTACGGCAGGGCGCTCGTCTTTTATGGCCATATGTCGCTTGACCGATGGGCGGCAAAAACTGACCGTCTACCGAGAGAGGAGGATGAAATCGAAAAATCGGTATTAAAAACGGCTAACCTGTAATCGTTCACTGGTATTAAGAACCTTTGAATTGTTGAGCTTGGGGCCAAGATGACCACAAGGTTAGGCGGTGCGGCGGGACGGCAAGCCCGTCCGGGCCGTGTGACAATTCAAACTGCTCGTGAAAGGAGCGGGAATGAAGGAGACCGAGAAGATCGAGATCATGCACTTCGACCA
>NZ_QSRC01000016.1:0-2449 GCF_003436895.1 Collinsella sp. TF09-1AT
TGCGCTCTTCAACAAGGTGCTCGATGGCCGTGATTGGCTGGCGGGCGACAGCTTCGGCTTTGAGCTGACTCCGGTCGACGACGCACCCATGCCCGAGGACGCCGTGAACGGTGCGAAGACCGTGACGGTTACCGGCGCGGGCAGGAAGGATGGCGATCCGGTGGGCTTCGGCTTTGGCGACATCGCGTTCACCGATGACGACATGGCCGAAGCGACCGCGAACGCCGACGGCACGCGCAGCAAGACCTTCAGCTACCACGTCCAGGAACTTGGCGTTGACGGACAACCGGGAACCGGCGGTTCGAGCAATGGCGTCACGTACTCCAAGGAGATGGCCACACTCAACGTGACGGTGACCGACGACCTCAAGGGCAATCTGACGGCGGCTGTCGCCGGCACCGTTGAGAACGGCGTGTTCACCAACACGTACGAGTCCGAGGTCGACTATGGCGCGGCGGGCGGCTTGGCCATCACCAAGACTCTGAACGGCCACGATCTGGTGCCCGGCCAGTTCGGCTTCACCGTGAAGCCGAAGGACGAGGCGACGGCGCGGAAGTTCCGCATCGAGCAGGGCGGCGAGGAGTTCACCAATGCGCAGCCCGCGCCGAACGGCGAAAAAGTCGTGGTGAAGCTGCTCGGCGGCGGCGTGGAGTTCAACCAGGCGGACAACGGCAAGACCTTCTCGTTCGAGGTGTATGAGAGCAGGAAGGGCGGCGCCGGCTACGACAACGACGATACGCGCTACACGGTCGACATCGCGGTGTCCGACGATGCGAACACCGGCAAGCTGACCGTGACCACCAAGGTCTCCGGCGGCGCGACGGGCGTCAAGACGTTTACCTACGCCACGGGTGATGCTCGCGCCACCGGCGCCGCACGCGCCGAGGTCCCGTTCGTGAACGAATACAGTGCGACGGGCGACTTGGGTGAGGGTGCCGCGGTGAAGATCGAGGCCGCAAAGACCCTGTCCGGTCGCGACCTTAACGCCGGCGAGTTCAATTACGTGGTGCTCGATGCACGCGGCGCCACGGTTGCCACGGGCTCGAACGTCGCCGCGGGCAAGGATCAACCGGGCAAGATCGTCTTCACCGGCATCAACTACACGACCGCCAAGATCGAGCAGGCGCTCGCGGACCGCACCGCGACCAAGGATCCGGACGGAACGTACCGCTTTGAGTACACCGTTGCCGAGCAGACCACACCCCTTCCCGAAGGCGTGACGGGCAGCGTGTTCACTTTCCAGATCGTGGTCGTGGTGACCGACAACGGCGACGGAACGCTTTCGCCCGAGGTCACGTATCCGGCGGGTTCCAACTCCCTGGCGTTCCAAAACACGTATGACACGGATTCGGTGGGCGTGGAGTTCAGGGGCGCCAAGTGGCTGAGCCTGGAAGACGAGGCCCTCGGTCTGACGATTGCCGACATCGCCGACAAATACGAGTTCAAGATCGAGGCGGTGACCCCGGGTGCCCCCATGCCCGCCGCGCGTGTGGCGAAGAACGGCCCTGCGGGCAACGTGACCTTCGGTAACGCCACCTACACCCTGGCCGATGCGGGCAAGACGTTCGCCTACAAGGTGACCGAGACGGGCTCTGTTGCCGGTGTCGCAAATGACGCTGCGGCCCAGAGCGGCAAGACGTTCACCGTGACGATCGCCGACAACGGCGACGGCACGCTGGAGGCCACGACCAGCCCGGCCGACGGCCCGATGTTCTCCTTCAACAACACGTATGGTACGACCCCCGCGAGCTCCAGCCTGACGGCGGACGGCGGCTTCGCGATCGCCAAGACGCTGACAGGCCGTCCCATCACGGCGGATGAGTTCGAGTTCCGGCTCGCCAAGCTCGACGGCACCGTTGTGGCATCGGCCAAGAACGATGCCGGCGGCAAGGTCGAGTTGCCTGCGGTGACCTTCGACAAGCCGGGCACGTACCAGTACGTCCTTGCCGAGGTTTCCGGCGGCAAGAAGATCGACGGCGTGAGCTACGACGGAAGCGTGTACCCGGTGAGCGCGGTCGTGACCGACAAGCTCGACGGCACGCTGGCCGTGGCCTGGAGCGTTGACGGCGCGACGACGACGAGCGGTATCATGTTCGCGAACAAGTATGCGGTCGATACCGCCTCCGCGAGCATCGTCGCCGGTAAGAAGCTCGACGGCCGCAAGCTTGCCGCAGGCGAGTTCACCTTCGAGCTGAGCTACGGGCAGGGTGGCGATGCCAAGACCGTTACCGCCACCAATGACGCTGCCGGCATGGTTGTATTTGACCCGATGACCTTTGACGCTGCGGGCGAATATCGCTTCAAGGTGCGCGAGGTTGCGGGCAAGGCCGAGGGCGTAACCTACGACAAGAAGGTGTACGAGGGCACGGTGACGGTCACTGACGATGGCAGGGGAAGCCTCGTGGCCGAGATCGCGTTCGATAACGGGGACGAGCCCCTGTTCACCAAT
>NZ_QSRC01000017.1:0-2204 GCF_003436895.1 Collinsella sp. TF09-1AT
AGATATATTGCCAGACCGGAGGGGCCCCGGGGGCGGGAATCTGGGCGCACACATTTCCTACACAGTTTTGATTCTCAGTTGTGTTTGCCAGTAATAAAGAGGGAACCTCGTTTCCGAGATCCCCTCCTCCGTCTAACTATAGAAATAGGCTTTCAAAGCCTTAGGCCAACAGCTTGCGACCGGACTCTTCAATCGCGTCAAGTGCTGCATCAGCCTCGGCGGCATCCGCGCCCTTTGCGAAGATGTACAGCTTAATCTTGGGCTCGGTGCCAGAAGGACGAACAATACCCTTGTTGCCACCCTCAAGATCGAACTCAATGACGTTAGCCCTCGGCAGGCCGTTCACGCAGGTGTTGTAATCCACGGCGGCCTCAATCTTGGAACCGGCGAGCTCCGCGGGCGGGTTCTCGCGCAGACCAGCCATGATGCCGGCCATCTTTGCCGCACCCTCAGCGCCCGGATAGCTCAGCGAAATCGTCTTGTTGTGATAGTAGCCATACTTCTCGTACAGCTCGTGCATCGCATCGGCGAGGTTCTTGCCCTGGAGCTTGTAATACTGCGCCATCTGGCAAATCAGAAGCGAAGTGCTCACGGCGTCCTTGTCGCGCACGTGGTCGCCGGCCAGATAGCCGTAGCTCTCCTCGAAACCGAAGATAAAGCGATCGACCTCGCCAGCATCGGAAAGAGAAGTAATGATGTCGCCGATGTACTTGAAGCCCGTCAGGCAGCGGCGGAGCTCAAAACCGTACTCGTCGGCCAAAGCGTCAACCATGGCGGAAGAAACGATAGTAGTAACGGCAACCTTCTTAGTGAGGTCCTCACCGCGGGCAGCACGGGTCTTGCAGATATAGTCGAGGAGCAGAACGCCCATCTCATTGCCGGTCAGCAGCAGATAGTCATCGCCATTCTTAACGGCAACGCCAACACGGTCGGCGTCAGGATCTGTTGCAAGCAGCAGATCGGGGTGAACCTGTTCGCACAGGTCGATGCCCTTCTGCATGGCCTGACGGATCTCGGGGTTTGGATACGGGCAGGTCGGGAAATCGCCGTTAGGCTCCTTCTGCTCGGGAACAACCGTTACATCGGTGATGCCAGCACGCTCGAGCACCGTGGTAACGGGAATGAGGCCGGTACCATTCAACGGCGTATAGACAAGCTTGAGCGGTGCGCCGGCAATCTCCTCAGCAGAAAGATTCGTAACGCCGCGCGCGAGTACGGCGTCGTAATAACGCTCGAGGCACGAGTCATCGATCCATTTGACCAGGCCCTGCTCAAGAGCCTCATCGAAGTCCATGGACTTCACTCCGGTGAACGTATCGGTCTCGGCGATGGCCTTAGAAATTGCATCGGCGGCCTCGCTGGTTATCTGGCAGCCGTCGGGGCCATAGGCCTTATAGCCGTTATACGGCGCCGGGTTATGACTAGCGGTCATGCAAATGCCACCGGAACACTTAAGATCACGAACAGCCCAGGAAAGCGTCGGCACAGGAGAAATCTTGGGATACACAAGGGCAGTCACACCGTTTGCTGCAAGAATGGCAGCCGTCATCTTAACGAACAGCTCACCTTTATTGCGGCTATCGCGAGCGATGGCGACCGTCGGATGCTCGAAGGTCGCATTGAGGTAGTCAGCGAATCCCTGGGTCGCACGACCGACCGTATAGATATTCATACGGTTAGTGCCTGCACCGATAGTGCCGCGAAGACCAGCAGTACCGAAGGCGAGATCCTGGAAGAAAGCGTCGGTGATGGCGTCCTCATCACCCTGCTCCTTCATCGTGTTGAGCTCAGCGAGGAGCTCCTCGTCCTTGACATTGGCAATCCAAGTATCAAGCAGCTCATGAACATCTGCCATGTGAGTCCTTCCGTCACAATCAATAAAACGACCCGTGTAAAACAGGACAAGCGCGTCAGTGCGCTAAAGCAAATATTAGTCCATTGAGAACAGAGAACCGACCACAGAACGGTGAACGTCTATATTAAGCGGTGGATGATTAAATTGATTTAATTGCATAAGGAATGTTGCCCATTAACGCAAAAAAGGGGGAGGCCGCGAGGCCTCCCCCTTCTAAGTTCGCTGACGGCTCGGTGCCGTCCACCGGTCAGCGGCGCCCTGGCCTCCCACGGGCTGGCCCCGCAGTACTCTCGGCGCGATGGGGCTTAGCTTCCGGGTTCGGAACGGGACCGGGCGTGCCCCCCATGCT
>NZ_QSRC01000018.1:0-1887 GCF_003436895.1 Collinsella sp. TF09-1AT
ATGAGCATGCCCTTCTGGCGCGAGGACCTCTAAGGTTTTCAAAGGCCCGTACAGGTCTTACTACAAACATCTAGCTGCCATTAGATGTCTCCCAATGGGACGGTGCGGTTCTTTCGCACCGTCCCATTCATGTTTATTGACGCTAAATTAAGATCAGATAAGGTGGCCATGGATATCAAGACAATTGGCGTTGAGGAATGGCTCAACGTTTGGGAGAAGAGTGCTACATGGGATATCGCTCAGTCGACGATCTCGTCGCTGACCATGGGTGAGCTTCGCGCACTTGACGAGCAGGACGGTGCTACGTTCTACGAGCGCCTGGATCGCGAGAAGATGAATTACGGCTGGATCGAGGGTTCGCCGGAGTTTAAGGCCGAAGTCGCCAAGCTGTATCGTCGCGAGGTCAATCCCGATCACATTTTGCAGACTAATGGCTGTACGGGTGCTAACCTCAATGCCATCATGGCTGTTGTCGAGCCCGGCGATCACGTGATTGCCGAGTGGCCTACCTATGCGCCGCTCTATGAGATTCCGCGTACGCTTGGTGCCGAGGTCGAGTATTGGGAGCTTCGCGAGGAGCTCGGCTGGAAGCCCGATATCGAACAGCTCAAGCACTCGGTGCGCCCCAACACCAAGCTCATCTGCATCAATAACGCATCGAACCCCATCGGTACGGTGCTCGATGCCGATACGCTCGGCCAGATTGCCGAGATCGCCCGCTCGGTGGGCACCTACGTGCTGTGCGACGAGGTGTATCTGCCGCTCGAGAACACCGAGTCCTTTATATCGATGGCCGACGTGTACGAGAGGGCCATTGTCACCAACTCGGTGTCCAAGACCTATTCGACGCCTGCGGCTCGCGTGGGCTGGGTCGTGGCCGACGAAGAGGTCTCCAACCGCATCCGCACCTATCGTGACTACACCATGATCTGCGGCGGCGTGTTCAACGACGCCCTGGCGACCTACGTGCTCGAGCACAAGGATAAGATCCTTGAGCGCAACCGTAAGATCGTGTTTGGCAACCGTGATATCGCTCAGGCATGGATTGATACGCAGAGCCGCGTCTCTTGGACGGCGCCGCAGGGCGTATCCACCTCGTTTATTCAGCTGGATATTCCCGAGGACGATGAGGAGTTCTGCAAGCGCCTGTTGGCCGAGAGGGGAGTGCTGCTGGTTCCCGGCAGCCGCTTTGAGCTTCCCTGCGGCGCGCGTCTGGGCTACTGCGCGAGTGAAGACGTTCTTCGCGAGGGCCTGAGGCTTCTGGGCGAGGCGCTGGCCGAGTTCGATCGGTAGCCCCTTGAGGATTTCGAGGGCCTAAACCTTACTGGGCCCTCGATGTACCGAATGCAGACCCGCTCCCTTTGGGGCGGGTCTGTTTGTCTTTACCGCCGAAAAAGTCAAGTTGTTACAAATAGAGACGCAAAACAGGCGGGGTATCCGAGGGACCGTATACTGAGCTTCCGGTGAACGGTATCCAACGTCTGGTAAACGGTAGCCTGGTTGCTAAAAATGAATAGGACGAACTTTTTTCTGAATAAAAATCAAAATGGTTGAGACATAGCAAGAATTACGAATTCTATTCATACCTTTGCGTGAAATATGCAAATTGAGGGTGGTTTAAGAAAGATTAGTTCCAATTGATTTCCCGGTTAAAAAAGCGTTTAAGCACGTAAATAAACTTTATTAAATCAAAGTTTGCCATGCGTGAAGTATATGTGTATGCCGTTCACCCCCTATAAAAAACCGTTCGGGGGCAAGGTGGAAGTATGGGCTGATTTTGGATATAAATATGTCGTCAGCAATAACGCCTCACACGGAGGGGCGCTAACGAATCGGCCCTGACAAGGGCCCGAAAGAAAGGTAGGAGGCCATGACGAAAGGTCTGCA
>NZ_QSRC01000019.1:0-1637 GCF_003436895.1 Collinsella sp. TF09-1AT
CCTTGATTATCAACTTTATCCGAACACCTCCCACATTCATCCGTACATGTGCGGATGAATGTGGGAACCCGATACCCTGAGGGCCGGATCGGCCGGCCCCGGGAGATCGGAGGACGGCATGTCCGGAAAGAAGAAAAGTGGCTCCGCAAGGGCGGTCCCGAGGGCCTACGGAAGGCTCACGAGGCACGAGCGGGACACGGTCCAGAGGATGCTGGAGCGCAGGGCGTCATGCAGGGAGATCGCGAGGGAGCTGGGCAGGTCGCCCTCGACGGTGAGCGCCGAGGTGGCGTCGCACAGGTTCGTGACGGCGCCGAAGGCCAGGCGCGGCGAGCGCGTGGACGCCTCCGCCGACCTGTCGGCGGCCTGCCCGCGCCTGGCGGCGTGGCCGCGATGCTGCAACGGCTGCGGCCGGTACCGCGCGATCGGCTGCAAGCGCCGCCCCCACGTCTTCTACGAGGCCCGGGCCGCGCAGCTGTGCGCCGACTCGGTCCTCGTCTCGTCCAGGCGCGGGATCGACGCCGACGAGCCCGCCGCCGCGGCGAGGCTGGAGGCCATCAGGGACTGCCTGCGCCGGGGGCTGTCGCCCGAGCAGATGGCGGCGCGCAACGGCGGGCCGGTGGACCTGTCTCCCTCGACCATCTACCGCTGGGTCTCGGCGGGCTACGACGGCATGACGAACATGGAGCTCAGGCGGAAGGTCGGCTACAGGCCGAGGAAGCGCGCCGCCGGGCGGGCGGCCACGCGCCACTCCGCCCGCAGGTCGCATGCCGCGTTCCTCGCCCTCGGGGAGGACGCGTGCGCCGCGGCCTGGGAGATGGACACCGTCGAGGGCGCCCGGGAGGACTCCGCGTGCCTGCTCACGCTGCTGCACCGCCCCAGCAGGCTCCAGCTCGCGCTGCCGCTGGAGGAGAAGACCGCCGGGTGCGTCGCGGGCGCCCTGGAGGGCGTCCGGGCCATCCTCGGCGCCGACGGGACGCGCCGCGTGTTCCGCGCCGTCCTCACCGACAACGGCGCCGAGTTCTCCGACGAGGCGGCGATCGCGGCGCTGCTCGGCGAGGGGCCGGGCGAGACGAGGCTGTTCTACTGCGACCCCAGGCGCAGCGACCAGAAGGGCGCCTGCGAGCGCAACCACGTCGAGATCAGGAAGCTGCTGCCCAAGGGCGCCGGAATCAGGTTCGACCGGCTCGCCCCGGCCGACCTGGCGCTGGCCATGTCGCACGTGAACTCCGAGCCCCGCGGCGCGCTCGGCTTCGCGACGCCCGCGCGCGCCTTCAGGGCGATGCTCGGGGAGGACGCGGCGGCGCTGCTGGACGCCTACGGCGTGTGGGACGTGCCGCTCGGCGACCTCGACCTGACGCCGGGACTCATCGAGAGGGCGCGCGCCGAGAGGGGCGATGCCCCGCTGGCCTAGCCTAGGAGAAAAAACGGAATAGACGGACCGACCGTCCGGCTGAGTCTGGGAAGAGGTGCCGGGCGGCGGGCGGAGCATGGCCACCGGACCTATCGAAACACATCTCCACCGTTCCATCAACTGGGAAAACGGCGCCCCCCGGGCCCCGGGAGGGGCCGCGGGGGCGTTCGGCTAGGTGCGGGAATGGCCTATTTGCTCAATGTGTTCGGCTGAGATCGGAAATCAA